>CAKQIZ010000039.1 GCA_934247125.1 uncultured Clostridia bacterium | reverse complement strand
TCCACACCTTCGTTGAACATATCCACAGAAAAAATCACCTTGAGTTCTCCAGCCGTCAGTCTTCGTATGGCCGACACACGATCTTCCGAAAACTCACCGTTTGCATTGCTGTAAACCGCAGCCGACGGAATGCCTCTTGTAGAAAACTCCTTTGCCATCTCTTCCGCATGCTCCCTGGAACAGCAGAAACCAAGCGCTTTCCGTGAGCCGTATTTGCAGTAATATTTGTAAATCAGGTCGTGCCTGTACACATTCCCGATGTATGTTTCGTTCAGTTCCTTCTCATCATACTTGCCACGGACTATGTGGATGCCCGAATAATCGGTGTCATCATAGATGCCGTAATAGTGGAAAGGCACCAGCATTCCCTTATTGATGGCATCTTTCAGTGAAATCTCATAAGGCACATTGTAGTCGCAGATTTCGTAAATATTTCGGCCGTCCAGCCGCTCAGGCGTTGCCGTCAGCCCCAGCAGGAACTGCGGTTTAAAATAATCAACGATCCTCCGGTATTGATCATTAACTGCATGATGGAATTCATCGATTACCAGATAATCAAAATAGTCCGATGCAAAATATTTTTCATTCAGGTATGCTGCCCTACCCAGCGTTGCCACCGATGCAAAGATCACAGCTTTGTCCGTGGATTTTTCCTTTCCGCTGAAAAATCCATAGTTATCCGAGTTTCTGACATTTTTAAACGATATCGCCGCCTGCGCCAGTATTTCTTCCCGATGTGCTACAAATAGGACTCGTGCATAATCTTTCGAGTCAAATGCTGCCAGGTACGTTTTGCCTACACCGGTTGCCGCCGCTACCAATGCGCGGTGCGCCCCCTCTGCTCTAGTGTCTTCGAGTGCACAAAGAGCTTCGATCTGCGCGCTTCGGGGTTCGAAGAGAGGCGTAATATTGCTGTCCGCATCTGCGTCCATTGTATGTTCATCACGCTCTTCATCATATCGCTGCAGATCCTTTGCCACTGCCGGTCTATGCCAGTTCTTTGAGTATTTTCTGAGTTCCTCGTCATTGATCACAATGGAATGATTCTCAAACAGATCCTCGAAGCTGTGAAAGAACTTGTCATAATTCACCTTATCCGTCTTGCTGCTGAAACGATAATTCCATTCGATCCCGGACGTCAGCGCGCTCCTTGAGATATTCGAAGAACCTATGTAGATCTCGCTGTGATCCTCATAATGAAAAATATATGATTTTGGATGGAACGATCTGTTTCTCTCATTGTAAAACCGCAGGTCGACCCGCTTCCCCAGTTTCCTACGAATGAGATATAAAGCGGATGGCTGCGTGATCCCAAGATAATTTCCTGTCAATATCCTGATTCTCGCACCCCTCTGAAGCGCATTCTCCAGTTCGTCAAGAAGCATCTTCACTCCCGATTCCATCATAAAGGATACGATGATATCCACACTATCCGCTTTTTTCAGGCTGTTGATCAGCTGATAATAAAGCTGCATGCGCTGATTCGAACCACCTGTCATCACGTCGGTGGAATAGTTATTCAGTTCCCATATAACGTCAGTTTGAGGCATGTTGTTCTCCTGTGTTGCGGTCAAAGCCATACCGTTTTTTTCTCTTATTTTTCTATTTTTAGTATATTTTCACGATCAAAGCTCTGCTCACCGCAAAGCACCTTAAAAACAGCCCGCTGCCTTCTATCTGTTTTTACAGCGTCTGTACAGTATCAAATATGCGATGATGCATACCACTATCACTGACAGGCTCAGCACCTGTGCCTGCTTGAACGGCCCTATCATCAGGCTGTCCGTACGCAGCGCCTCCACGAAAAAGCGTTCTGCCGAATACAGTATGCCGTAAAGCAGCAGTATCTGCCCCTCGAACTTTCTCCTGTTATCGACATATATCAGGAAGAAAAACAGCATGAAACACCAGATCGATTCATACAGAAATGTCGGGTGCACGGACTGTCCGTTCACCGTTATCGCCCACGGCAGATCCGTCGGGCCGCCATGCGCCTCCGAGTTGAAATAGTTTCCCCATCGTCCTATCGCCTGCGCGATCGCTATACACGGCACGGCAAGATCGAGGATGTTCAGAGGCCTCAGCTTCCATACAGCGCAGAGAATGCATACCGCTACGAATGCGAATATCAGTCCGCCGTGTATGGCAAGACCGCCGCCTCTTATATTCAGTATCTTTTTTATATCGCTCGCATAGAACTCCCAGTTGAACACCACGTAATAAAGCCTTGCGCCTATTATCGCCGCAGGTATGCATATTATTACAAAATTGATTATCTGATCTGACGTCAGATCGTGTTTCGGCGCCCTTACGCAGCATATCACTGTGGCTATGATCATTCCCGATGTTATCATAACTGCATACCACATTATATCTATACCGAAAATCGTAAAAGCCACCGGTTCAGGTACTGGCATAAAACTCTCCTCTTTCTTCGCATATCAACATGTAAATCCCCGCTTCACAGCCGGAATCTCCGCATCTGCGGATATCAGACCTTCTTTATGAATTTCTCCCCGCAGTGCGGACAGGTTATGCTGATCTTTCCCGCACCTTTAGGCACCCTGAGCTTTTCGCCGCATACAGGGCATTTGAATATCTTATGATCTCTGTCTTTCGCAGGCTTTGCTTTTCTGCCCCAGCCGGCACTGCCGGAATTTGCAGCATTTCCATACCGGCCGCCTCCATACGCTCCACCGCCGTATGATGCATTACCAGATCCGTATCTGTCATTGCGCCTGAATTTTGCAGTAAACTGCAGGAACTTCTGGTTTTCTCTGTATCTGGCATTTATGTTTCTCGAAAACATCCTGCAGTATACGTATATCAGTATCAGCACCGCCAGCATATACAGAAGCCGCCGCCTTACGAACATGTCTGCTATTATGAGTATCACCGACACGATCAGCAGGAAGCGGTTGAGGTTATCGTTGCCGTACCTTCCGCGCATCAGATTTGCGAACCACATGCCGAATCTGTTCATGAGAACACCTCCTGAGCCGCTTCAACGGACTTCATCGCATCCCTGCAGTAATAGTCCGCACCGATCTTCTCCGCATAGTCAGCGGTGAGCACCGCTCCTCCGACCATGACCTTGCAGTCCGGAGCCGCCGCCTTTACCGCAGTGATCGTATCCTCCATACTCTTCAATGTAGTCGTCATCAGCGCACTGAGTCCGACCAGCTTTATATTCTTCTCAATTACTGTATCCACTATCGTTTCCACAGGAACGTCTCTTCCGAGATCTATCATCCTGAAGCCGTAGTTTTCCATTATCACTTTGACGATATTCTTTCCTATGTCGTGTATATCGCCCTTTACCGTAGCGATCACCACATCTCCCAGCGATACCGACTCGCTGTCAGACTCCGCAAGGCGCGTCTTTATGATGTCAAAACCGGCCTGAGCCGCCGTAGCCGCCTGGAGCATCTGCGGCAGGAATATCGTGCCCTTTTCAAAACCCTTTCCTACATTGTCGAGCGCAGGGATCAGAAAATCATTGACGAGCTCCATCTCGCTGTGATTTTCCAGCAGCTTGTTCACTGCCGATACAGTGTCAGCCTTCATGCCTTTTTCTATGCATCGGAATATATCCGCACTCTCTCCTGACACTTCACCTGAAGGCCCGCCATCCCCTGCGTCATTTTTCACGCGCTTCGAAGTCTCCACCTGATAATCAGCGTATCTCTCTATATATCTGGTCGCATTCTCATCCACGTTTTTCAGTACGTTGAACGCGTAGATCGCCGACATCATATCCTCATCATTAGGATTTATTATCGGAAGATCGAGTCCGCACTCCATCGCCATCGCCAGGAAAGTCCTGTTCACTATTATACGCGCCGGCAGGCCGAAGCTGATATTCGATACTCCCAGTGCGGTTTTCAGCCCCAGTTTTTCCTTCACCATCCTCACAGCCCTGAGAGTCTCATTGACTTCTTTCTGCTGTGCCGACGCCGTCAGAGTCAGACAGTCTATTATCACATCTTCCTTAGGGATCCCGTATTCCAGCGCTTTTTTCATTATCCTCTCGGCTATCGCAAAACGCGCTTCTGCTGTAGGCGGTATGCCGTCGCTGTCCAGGGTGAGACCTATAACTGCTGCGCCGTATTTCTTAACTATAGGAAAGATATTCTCCATCACTTCAGGCTCTCCGTTGACGGAGTTCACTATAGCCTTCCCGTTGTATACCCTGAGCGCAGCTTCGATAGCAGCCGGATTAGATGAGTCTATCTGCAGCGGCAGCCCTGTTATAGACTGCAGCTTTTTGATGACTCTGGGAAGCATGCTGACATCGTCGAGTGAGGGCACTCCGACATTGACGTCGAGTATCTCCGCACCTGCATCGATCTGCTCCACAGCCTGAGTCAGTATATAGTCAAAGTCCTCTTCCAGCAGAGCCTGCTTGAGCCTCTTCTTGCCTGTCGGATTGATCCGCTCTCCGATCACCGTCACATGATCCACATGCACGACATCGGTGCTGCTACATATCCTCAGCCCGCGGCTTTCCTGATCTATATCTGTCTGACCGCTTTCTTTTGCCGCTCTTTCCGGCACACCTTCGAGGATGTCTCTGTAGCCGGCAAGTCCCGCGATATATTCGGGGTCTGTACCACAGCATCCTCCGACCATATTTATACCAGAGTCGATATACTCTTTCATAGTATCGACGAACTGTTCACAAGTTATATCATAAGTCCCTGTCTCAGGGTCAGGAAGGCCTGCATTAGGCTTTGCAAATACCGGTACCGACGTGAGCGATCTCAGCTTCTTTGCCATCGGCATTATTTCCACAGGACCCAGTGAGCAGTTTATCCCCATGGCATCGACGCCGAGCCCCTCGAGAGTCATGGCCATCGCTTCAAGACTCACGCCTGTGAACGTCCTCTCGTTTTCCTCGAACGTCATCGATACCATGACCGGAAGATCAGAATTTTCCTTTGCGGCGAGCACCGCAGCTCTGACTTCGTAAAGATCCGTCATCGTCTCTATCACAACGAGATCAGCACCGTGATCCCGCCCTGCTCTGACTATCTCGGCAAACGCATCGTATGCGTCCTCAAAAGCGAGGGTGCCCATCGGCTCCAGCAGCTCTCCAAGCGGCCCTATACCGAGCGCGACCTTTACATCTCTGCCATTCTCCGCAGCTGCAGCATTTCTCGCATCATCTGCGACATCCATCGCGAATGCCACCGCCTGCTCAAGAGGCATGTCAAGCTCGTCAGATTTGAATCTGTTCATTCCGAACGTGCCCGCATATATTATGTCCGAGCCTGCGTCTATATACTGAGTGTAGATATCGCGCCATATATCCGGATGCGCCATACCGAACTGCGTAGTCGTTTCTTCAGGACTCATGCCTGCTCTCTGGAGCATCGTTCCCATCGCCCCGTCAAGTATATATATTTTTTCGTTGAAATCAATCGCCACAGAATTTCCCCTCTCTTCTAAGTGTACACTTTTCTCTGAGCACGCATTCACCGCACGTGGCAAGGCGCCCTTTTACAGGATGATCCGCCACCCCTATTATCGCAGTCACCGATTTTCTCGGTATCATCAGAAAGTTCGCAGTCACATTCAGCCCTATCTTGCGCTGTCCGTCCACGTACGATATTACCGATTTCTGCATTTCCAGAGGGCAGTCGCCGTAGCCCGGGCTGAAGCGTCCCGTTTTGTAGCCGTCAGTCACTGACTTTATATGTTCTTCGTATTTATCGCACAGGCATTCCACTAGGACCGACGCCCCGCTGTCCGCCATTACAGCCTTCGCCATATCAGTGACCTGAAGCTTCCTTATCAGATTGTCTGTTCCTGTACCGAGAGTGAGCGCCATCACTATGACCTTGCGGCACCCCTCCAGATGTTTTTTCAGCGAAAACCCCCGGATCTTTATGTCAGCTATATCCATTACCCTGTATATAGCCTTTGGCTTTGCCGCTGCAAGCAGTGCGCTTTCCACCTCATCGAGCGTCTCATTCAGACTTTCATCACGCAGTCCATGCGTTCCAAGCGCAGCAAGCCATTTATCTCTCGGAATATGTTCTGTTATCTCTATATTCATCTCACATAAGTGCCTGCCGCTTACAGCAGGTCTTTTATATTTTCATACACTTTTAGTGCAACGTCTGCATTGTTCATTATGTAAAGGTGTATGCCGTCTACTCCGTTCGTTATCAGGTCTCTGATCTGGTTCGATGCATACTCGATGCCGGCTTCAAAGAGTTCTTCAGGCTTGTTTTCGTAAAGACCTATCATCTTCGTGAAATCATGCGGAAGGCTCGCACCGCTCAGCGCCACAGTTCTCTGGATCTGCCTCGCATTGGTTATCGGCATTATCCCTGCGGAAACCGGCACGTTTATTCCCAGCATCCTGGCCTTTCCCATGAATTCATAGAAAAGCTGATTGTCAAAGAACAGCTGCGAGATCAGCACTTTCACTCCTGCGCCGATCTTATACTTGAGATTCTGTATGTCTTCATCAAGTGACTTGCTCTCATAGTGACCTTCCGGATAGCATGCACCGAGTATCTCCAGATCGTCACTGCATTTTCTCTGCACTTCGATAGCCAGCTCGTTCGCATGGTGAAAATCTTTCTTTATGTCGCTGTCCTCTGCGATATCTCCTCTGAGCGTCAGTATATTCTTGATATCGGCGTCCTGGAACCTGCCTATCATCTCCTTGACATCCTCTCTGGAAGAATTGATGCATGTGAGATGAGCCAGCGTCTCTATGCCGAATTTTTTCTTGATGTTCGATGCGATCTCGCATGTGTAATTATCCGTCATGCTTCCGCCTGCTCCGTAAGTAACACTGATAAAATCAGGTTTGCAGACAGCGATCTTTTCAACTGTGTCATAGATGGACTCTATATTCGTCTTTTTCTTAGGCGGGAATATTTCCATGGAAAACACAGGTCTTTTCTGATCAAATAGTTCAGGTATTCTCATAATTTAACTCCCTTTGCTGCTGTTTTGTAGTTTACGACATAAAATCATCTTGAATTTATTGTCTTTTAACAATTAATTATACAGCTTCATTACAGGCAATGCAATGTTTTTGCATCTGTGATATACTGTAATTATTACATAGAAAAAAGGAGTTATCATGAAAGATTTCAACAAATATTTTGATCATACGCTTCTGAAGGCCGATGCAAAGCTTGCAGATATCCGTCAGCTGTGCAGTGAAGCCATAGAACACGACTTCGCTTCCGTATGTGTAAACGGCTGCCATGTAGCTGACGCCGTGAAGCTGCTGAACGATACCTGCATCCATGTCACTGCAGTCGCAGGTTTTCCTCTCGGAGCCATGACTACCGCCGCAAAGCTCGCAGAGGTCAGAGATGCTCTGGAAAACGGTGCTGACGAGATAGACGTAGTAATAAATGTCGGCGCCGTAAAGGAAAAGCGTCAGGATTACGTCAGAAGCGAACTGGTTCAGCTCACCGAACTCTGTCATGAGCATAATGCTGTGATCAAGGTGATCCTCGAGACTTGCCTGCTTACGAGTGAAGAGATAATGTCAGCATGCAGGATGGCTGTAAAGGCCGGTGCTGATTTTGTAAAAACTTCCACAGGCTTCAGCTCGGGCGGCGCCGAGGTACATCAGATCAGGCTCATGAAAAAGATGACCGGCGACAAAGCGAAGATAAAAGCTGCCGGTGGCATCAGGACGCTCGAAGATGCAGAAAAAATGATCGCAGCCGGCGCAGACAGACTCGGCTGCAGTGCTTCAGTGGCCATCATGAACGAATACAGCCGCTCCGGGCAGTAGCGTCTCACTGCGCTGATCATATACATCAACTGACAGATACTAAAAGCCGGATCAGGGCATATCATCTGATATTGCCGATCCGGCTTTATTATTAATGTCATCACTATTTCCATCGTTGTTATACTATACGGCTTTCCACATCATAACACCGTCTGTTATCCTGCACTCGAGCTCATCTCTGTCCTGAAGATAAGTGAGATAGCTCTTTGCAGTAGAAGACAGAAGCGCATGATTTGCAATACCTTCCCGCAGACCCATAGCCTGATACATATTCTTTATCACCGTGTCCAAAGATGCGTATTCCGCACATATACCCTTAACGACTGATATTATATGCTTTACATTAGCTATATTAAGATCTGCGATCTCCGTTATATCCTCTTCTGCAGTTCCATGCGCCGGTATAAAAATCCTGCCGTCCAGATTCTTTATATACTCGAGATTGTCCAGGTATTCATCAACGTCATAGAGATACCCGAAGCAGTGCTTCTCAAGATACTTCCTGCTGAGATATGAATCCGCCAGGAACCATACGTCATCGTCTGTCTTTATGCCCGCCATGCCGAACGTGTGACCCGGCAGGTATATCCAGCTTATGCCGTCAAGGACGCTGCGCTCCAGCGACGCGAATCCGATCATTCCCGGATGCGAAAATATCTCCCGAAGCTTTCTGCACGGATATCCTCCGTTCATGTACGCAGCCTCGAGATCCGAATAATGCGCGAATGCCATATCCAGATCAGTGCAGTAGGCAGGTATGTGATACTTCTTCATCAGATATCCATTGCCTCCGACGTGATCTATATGGGTGTGCGTATTGATTATATAGTCTATCGACCAGCCATGCTCCTGCAGTGCCTTTTCGATTTTTTCACCATCGCCCTTTGAACCGGTATCGATCAGGCAGACGCTGCTTTCACCCGTCTTGTAAACGCCGATATTCGTATTGTTTTTTATGTAATAAGTCTTTTCCCCAACCTGTGTAAGATGCATCAGCCGTCTTTTCTCCTTAGTCTAACAGATCCTCGGAAGGCCTTCGCCGTACAGCACGTCGAATCTTCTTGTCGCGCCGAGCCTCGTCCTTATATAGGCTCCGCTGCCTTCCTTTACGACGCCTATGATCTGCGCATCCTTTCCATTCACGGTATCTCTCATCGCTTCGAGCGCACGCTCCGCTTCATCTCCGGGAACGACAGCTATCATCTTGCCTTCGTTTCCCATGTAAAGCGGATCGAGTCCCAGTATCTCGGTGAAGCCTCTGACCTCGTCAAGGACAGGTATGCTCTCTTCGTCGAGCTCTATCATGCAGCCTGAGCTGTCAGCGATCTCATTGAGCACAGTTCCCAGCCCTCCGCGTGTGACGTCTCTCATTGTTTTTACATCTATGCCGCTGTCGAACAGGCTCGCCGTTATATCATTCAGTGCTGCACAGTCACTCTTTATATCGTTTTCTATCTCCATCCTGTGGCTGAGTATGCACGCATGATGGTCTCCGAGATTGCCCGAAACGATCACCACATCTCCCGGTCTGCAGTTGCGGCTGCTCACATCTCTGCCGTCAGGTATCTCTCCTATACCTGTAGTGTTTATGTAAAGTCCGCCGTTTCCTTCGATGACCTTAGTGTCTCCTGCCACTACGATCACGCCTGCCTCTTCTGCCTGCTCCGCCATCGAGGCCACGATCTTTTCAAGAAGTTCGGTATCAAGCCCTTCTTCAAGTATGAACCCGCATGTTATATACTTTGGTACCGCCCCCATCATCAGCAGGTCGTTCACCGTGCCGCATACACACAGCTTGCCTATATCCCCGCCTTTGAATATCAGCGGCGTCACCACGAACGAATCCGTGCTGCAGGCGATCTTTCCACTGACTTCAAGCACTGCGGCATCCTCCATCTTATCGAGGATCTGATTTTTAAAATACTTACCGAATATATCACTCATCAGCTGTGCCGAAGATTTCCCCCCGCTGCCGTGAGCCATAGTTATTTTCATAAATGATTCTCCTTCTGTTTTCACTGCCGGCTGTCATCCGCCTTATCCTGTACGTCCATTCGCTCACGATCAGTGAACGTTCCTGTACCATATGCCGCATGATCCCTCTGACGAGACCATGCACGGTCCGAACGGATCCATCGGGCTGCACTTCCTTCCGAACATAGGACACTGATCCGGATTTATCCTGCCTACGATAACATCGCCGCAGCGGCATTCAGAAGGCAGCTCCATATCTTCGTACAACGCTCTGCTGCCGCCGTCATATCCGCTGAACTCGTCATTGAGATACAGTCCGGAATCCTCTATCACGCCAAGACCTCTCCACATCGCCGGTCCTTCCTCGAACACATCATTTATCACATCGACAGCCTTCCTGTTGCCGTCTTCTTTGACTGCATTTCGGTAAAGGTTCTCCGCCGCATTCTCTCCGCTTTCGAGCTGCTTCATTATCCTGTAGATCGCTGCAAGTATATGCTCCGCTTCAAAGCCTGCCACTACGAAAGGCTTTTTGTATTTTTCAGCAAGAGGGATATACACATTGCTGCCTGTTATCACGCTGACGTGACCCGGACAGATGAATCCGTCGACATCCTCCTGGTTCTCGCAGATCCATTCGAGCGCAGGCATCGCCGTCTTCAGCGCAGTGACCAGCTTTATGTTGCGGATACCTTTTTCCTTCGACGCTTTCACCATCATCGCATATGCAGGCGCAGTCGTCTCAAATCCGACTGCTGCGACCACATATGTGATATGCGGGTTTTCTGCCGCTTTTTCCAGTGCTTCGAACGGCGAATACATTATATTTATATTTACGTTTCCGGTTCCTCTGGCTTCCGAAAGACTGCCTCTGCTTCCGGGCACTTTCATCATATCACCGAAAGTGAGCAGGACGTGGTTTTCCTTTGAAGCATACTCTATACATTTGTCGATATATGCCGTAGGCGTTACACACACCGGACACCCCGGTCCGGAGATCAGCCTGATCTTGTCTGAAATGAGGCTCCTGATACCGCTTTTGAATATCGCTGCAGTATGCGTGCCGCAGACTTCCATCAGCTTCACCGGCCTGCCGTCATACGACTGCAGGTAATCTATTATCTGTTTTATATCCATGATCCTACTGCAGCTCCTCCAGTTCTGTGAACAGTTCGATCAGCTCCTGCGCCTTGTCATGCTCCATCACTTCTATCGCGCATCCCGCATGCACCAGCACATACTGTCCAACCTCCGGCTCTATCAGCCCCGTGTTCACGTCTACCAGATTTCCGTTAAAATCCACTTTTGCTCTATCTTCATTAAGTTCAACTACCCTGCCGGGTATCGCTATACACATATTGCCCTCCTCAGGTTTGCTGTGAAACCGTTTTTTCAGATGGTCCATAAAACCCTAATTATTATACATTTTTTTATGCGATTCGTAAATATGCACGCCTTCTTTTTCTTTAACTGTATATTTTCCAGCAGGCAAAAAACATGCCTGCCCCCCGTAGCTCCCGTTCAATAATGACGAAAGCTGCAGAAAGCAGGCACATATCGGTCATTCAGTGATAATGTCACTGACCTTTAATAACGAAAACAGGGTCGACAAAATCGACTTTACTATTTTTCCTTTTTGCTGTGTTTGAACGCTATCGCACACGATACTCCGAAGCCTCCCCAGAGACCTGCACAGCCTATTATCATAAGGATTATTGCACTTGTACTCATTTTGAGACCTCCTTCTGCGAAATCTTGTCAAGATCTGCATATCCTTCCTTGCCTTTCAGCGTAGTAAAGAAATCTGCAAATATAACGACGAACAGGATGCATCCCCATCCGAATATATTGACGTCAGCCGATGCATAGTTTCCGTATCCGTTCTCTACGAAGTCTTTCGTGTTCAGGAAAAGCATAACTCCAAGCACTATAGTAGTGACTATTCTGAGTGAATAGATCCACCATTTTCCTATGCTGAAGTTCGAGAACTCGTTTGCCTCCTGACGAAGCTTCTCAGGATTGAAGAATCTCGTGATAAGTATTACTTCAATAAGCCCGCCTGTTGCAACACCTATGTTGTTGATGAATGCGTCTACTATATCGAGTATGTTCATCCCGGCGCCCGTGATGAACAGTACGCTTATCACGAAAGTCGGTACCAGTACGATAGTAACGGCTTTTTTATGTTCGATGTCGAACTTGTCGTGGAACCCTGAAACTACAGCCTGCAGTATCGATACCATAGAGGTGATCCCTGCGGTGAGCAGCGCTCCGAAGAAGCACACTCCGAAAAGCGCATTGAGTGCCGGCAGTTCACTGATAGCTGTAGGGAACGTCATGAATGCAAGTCCTATTCCTGAAGCTGCGATATCTTCTACCGCAACTCCCTGCTGAGCTGCCATGAATCCCATGATACTGAATACTCCAATACCTGCAAACACTTCAAATCCATGATTTGCTGTAGCTGTGATGAACGCGCTGTTTACAACGTCGGTTTCCTTAGGCAGATAGCTCGAGTACGCAAGCATTATAGCAAATCCTATCGACAGACTGTAGAATATCTGACCGTAAGCAGCTACCCATACACTTGCATCCGCAAGCATCGACCAGTCAGGGTTGAACATGTATTCAAGCCCCTTTACAGCTCCAGGAAGCGTTATACCTCTAACTACCAGGATAACTGTAAGAAGCATGAGTATCGGCAGACATATCCTGCATATAGTCTCGATGCCTTTGCTTATGCCCTTATACATAACAAATCCGACTACTGCCCATATGATCACGAACGGCAGTATCAGATTAGTTCTGATGCCTCCGAAGTTCAGGGCGCTGTCAGTGAGTCCCAGATACTCTACGAAAAATGACGAAGGATCCGCGCCCCATGCCTGTGTGAATGAGAATCCCACATAACTGAGCACCCATACGATTATAGCGAAATAATATGTTCCGATAACGAATGCCACCATTACCTGGAACCAGCCCAGCCACTCGAACCTCCTGTTTATTCTCGCCCATGTAACAGGCGCTCCTCCTCTGTAAGTCTTACCCATGGTATACTCAAGAATAAGGATAGGTATACCTGCTGTAATGATTGCGAAAAAGTACGGTACTAAGAAAGCGCCGCCGCCGTTAGTAGCCGCAACATACGGAAATCGCCAAAGATTTCCAAGTCCTACCGCTGAGCCTATCGCCGCAAGCATAAAGCCCAGCTTGTTGTTCCATTGATCTCTCAAAACAATTCACTCTCCTCAAAAAATAACTGATGATGATCATGTCCCATTATACATAATCACCATCCCATAACAATACGTTTTAGTATATCGTGTAAAAACAATAGAGTCAAGTGATTTGACTCTTGTATATAAAATACATAAAAAAGCAATATTTTTTGTTCGTGAACCCAAAATACCTCGCGAATCAATTCTGTTTTTTGTCATTTTTCAAAAAGCACATGACGATCGATCATGGATTTAAAAGTCAAACATACATTCCAGTATCTGTTCATACGTGATACTGGCAAACGTGGGCACTCTTGCATTAAGCATCATTTCGCTCCACTTGTAGCATTTCAAAGCATATGGCAGGAAAGATCTGTATGAAAACTCAATAGATCATGTATTCTGCCAGCTCCTCTGCCGTGATCCCGCTTATATATTTACCTGCATTATTTTGGGCAAGCGTATCATATAGCTCCTGATATCTGAATTTCGTTCCTCTCAGCTTCTCTTCCAGTTCCTTTATATCTTTGACACCAAAGAAATCACCATAAAATCTGACGTTGTTTACAACCCCTTTTTTGACGTCAATATAAGCTGTAATGATACCACAGTCAAATTTCTTTTCCTTCTTCATTTCGTACTCAGGAGATCTCCCATAATTCCACTCCCAAAGATCATATTTTTCAGATTTCAGTTTATTGATCTGCCGTTCGTCATCTTCCGTAAGCCTGTATTCTTTCAATTCCCCTTGCTTGAACATATTTTTTACAAGAAGTCTGCGAAATTCCTCTATATCGATTTTTTGATCCAGGTGTTCAGAGATATTTGTCACCCTGCTTTTAACAGATTTTATCCCCTTTGATTCCACTTTTATATCTTTTACATTGAGTGCATCCTGGACTACCGAAAGATCTGAATCGAACAGCAGCGTCCCGTGATGCAGCACTCTGCCTTTTGAAATAGTCTGCGCCATACCTGAAAATTTCCTGCCATTTATAATCATATCGTTTCTGCTGCTGAACTCAGCTCTTACTCCGAGTTTGGCCAGCGCATTTATGACAGGAATGGCGAATGTTCTCATATCCAGCTTCGAATTATCTTCGTTTTTCTGTATAAAGGAAAAGTTCAGATTCCCCAGATCATGGTAGACTGCTCCGCCTCCGGAATTTCTCCTTACGACTTTTATGCCGTTTTCATCAATATATCTCTGATTTATCTCTTCGATAGTGTTTTGATTTTTACCTACTATCACAGCTCTGTCGTTCTGCCATAAAAGAAAAAAAGCTTTATCCTCAGGTGGCGTCATGAAAAAATATTCTTCAAATGCCAGATTATAATGCGGATCTGTGTTCCTTCCATTAAAAAAATACATATTATCCCTTTCCTTCCTTATTCATCTTCATCAGCTTTTTCTTTGAAATCAAAATCGCAGAATTTTTTCACTATTCTAGCATTCTTGTAATGTGAATTCAAGACATTGAACAAATAAAAATCGACCCTTATTTCGATCATTACCGCAAGCTCCTGATACAAGACTCCCCGTTTTTTGCCTGAAAACATTATAACAGTTTTTTATCATTCATGTCTCTTATTATATAAATCAGTTCACAGTTATAATTTGTGTTGCCGACAACCGTCACTTGTAGTTCAAAACTGCAAATTTATATAATACATGCCCCTTACTTTGTCCGCTCCTCAAAAAGCGCATGACTATACTTTTATCAGAACAAAAAAAGTTTGTTAATATCCCTTAAAAGACTTATAATATAAGCTGTAAATCATTTTCAAAACAAACAGGAAGTTAAGGTTATGCACGAATATCCAATCACAGAACAGATCATAAAGATCGCAAGCGATCACTGCAGAAAAGCGCACGGCTCAAAGGTGACCAAGGTCAGTCTCGTGATCGGCGATTACTCCGGTTACGTCGGCGAATCCGTACAGATGTATTTTGACATAATATCACAGGACACCATATGTGAAGGCGCACTCGTCGACATAACACATGTGAAGCCGAAGCTCAGATGCTCGAAATGCGGAGAACTTTTCGAAAAGAAGCCGATGACTTTCGACTGTCCTAAATGTGACGGTCAGGGCGAGCCTACTGAGATAGGAAAGGAATTCTATATAGAAAGCATCGAAATAGAATAACGCACAGCATTTCCGGCAGCGGCACACCGCAGATGCCCTGCCGGTATGCATATAATCAAACGGAGGTAATAAGTAATGCACGATATCAGAAAAATAAATGTTATGGAGGGCATCCTGGACGAGAACGACCATATCGCAGAACACGTCAACGAACATATGACATCGCACGGAGTGCTCGTTGTCAACGAAATGGGAGCGCCGGGAGTAGGGAAAACGACATCGCTCAAAAACATCGTTAAGCACCTCGACGTCAAGCCTTACGTTATCGAAGGCGATATCGAGTCAGACATAGATACTCAGGATCTCAATTCTCTGGGTATCGAAACGCACCAGGTGAACACTCATGGCGAGTGCCATCTCGACGCACCGCTGATCGAGCATGCCACAGAGCATATATCATTCAGCGAGCCGGGAATACTGTTCATAGAAAACATCGGCAATCTCGTATGTCCCGCTGAATTCACTATCGGTGAACATGTGATGATGCTGATTTCCACAGTTACAGAAGGCAGCGACAAGCCTTACAAGTACCCTCTCGCATTCGAAAAGGCAGATATCATCCTGCTTAACAAAGTCGATCTGATACCATATCTCGATTTTGATGAAGAATACTACATGAAAGGTGTCCGCGCACTGAACAAGGACGTTCCTGTATTCAAGGTTTCAGGAAAAACAGGCGAAGGTTACGAGGAGGTAGCTAAGTGGCTGCAGAACAAAGCGAAAGAATTAAACTCTGGGGAATAGTCCAGGGAGTAGGATTCCGTCCATACGTCGCGAAAACAGCTGCACAGCTCGGCATGAAAGGGCAGGTCCTCAACATCGGAGGCCTGGTAGAGATAACTGTTACCGACACGCCCCTTCGGATCACTGAATTCATAGACACACTGATAAAGAACAAACCGGTTCCCGCTGAAATAGTCCATATAAAGCGGGAATCTGTCTCTTACAGGGAATTCGATTCTTTTACGATCATCAAAAGCGGCGCCGGCGATGACGAAGCCGCCATGCTTCCCGCAGACCTGGCGATATGCCCGGACTGCCTGCAGGAGCTTTACGAAAGTGAAAATCCACGATACCTGCATCCTTTCATAAGCTGCATGGTATGCGGTCCAAGATACACCATCATAGACAGGATCCCTTACGACAGGGAGAATACTTCTATGGTGGATTTTCCTATGTGCGATTTCTGCGAAAGCCAGTACACTGCACTCAATGACCGAAGGTATCATGCTCAGACCATATCCTGTCATGAATGCGGACCCCAGCTGATCTGGAAAGAAAATCCAAATCATGTTCCTGCTTCAGGCATGGATTCCTTTTCAGGATCCGGGGATTCCTCCTCAGGCTCATGCAAAGCTGCACATATACGATGCGACGCGGCCGTGCTCGATCATTCCGCGGAAGTGCTGCGAAACGGCGGTGTCATAGCATTCAAAAGCGTCGGCGGCTATAACCTGCTGGCAGATCCGCTGGACGACGAAGCTGTGGCCAGACTAAGAAAAATAAAGAACCGCGAGGCCAAACCATTTGCAGTGATGTTCAGAGATACAGACCAGATAAAAAAATTCTGCTTCGTGAACGAGACAGAGGAAAAGCTGCTGAATTCTTCAGCGCGCCCTATAATCCTGCTCGAACACAGGGAGCTCCCGTACGATGAGATCCGTAGGAGCCGCTTCATCGGCACCTTCCTGCCCAGCTTTGCGGCTCAGTACATGCTGCTTGACAGGATAAGCCCGCTGATCTTCACAAGCGCTAACCTTTCGGATATGCCAATGATAAAGGATGAAACCGAAATGAGCGCCATGATGGAGGCAAACCCGCTCATCGACGGTATGATATACAATACCAGACAGATCAGAGTCCGCGCAGACGACTCCGTAGTACGCGTGATCGACAATCAGCCTCAGATGATAAGACGCTCCAAAGGATACGCACCGGTGCCGCTTTACATCGACTCTGCGCCATCTGACAAAACCATGATATTTGCAACCGGCAGCCAGCTCAAGAATTCCTTCGCACTGACAAAAGGGCCGTTCACCTACATCAGCCAGTTTTTCGGCGACATGGATACAGTCGAAAACCAGCAGCTTTACGAAAGCAGCGTATCGCGTCTCAAGGACCTTTTCAGGGTAAGACCTGAAGCTGTTGTCTGCGACATGCATCCGCTCTATTACACCACTGCATTTGCGGAGAAATATGCTGCAGAAAACGACCTTCCTCTCATAAAGGTGCAGCATCATCATGCTCACGTGGCTTCCGTGATGGCAGAAAACGATCTCAAGGGCAAAGTGATCGGAGTCAGCTTCGACGGCACAGGCTATGGCACGGACGGGCATATATGGGGAGGCGAATTCTTCCTGTGCGAAAACGGAAACGCAAAGCGAATAGCGCATCTCAAATATATCGATATGATAGGCGGAGATGCTTCTGTAAAGGATGCGCGCCGCTCAGCTCTCAGCTATATACATGCATTTGAAAATGGCTATATGCCTGTCGATCCGATCAAAAATGACACGAATGATATAATGGAAATCGCTATTGATATTTCTGACATCATCGATTACGGCAGCGCACGATTGTTATCCATGCCTGATTCAAAGCTTATCAAAGCTGCACTGAGATCCGGCATCAACACGGTAAAAAGCTCCAGCATGGGACGGCTGTTCGACGGAGTATCTTCACTGCTCGGCATCAAAGATCACAGTGACTATGAAGGACAGTGTGCGATAATGCTGGAAGATGCTGCTGCATTCGCGCAGAAACAACCGGGTGCAGACTGCGCTTCCGATCTCGCGCTCGCGTTCCATCAGACCGTCATCGATATGATAGTCGACCAGTGTCTGATGATACGCAATGAAAGCGGCGCTTCACAGGTCGCGCTCACAGGCGGCACGTTCCAGAACAAGATACTGATGGAGGGCGTACTGAAAAAGCTCAGGAGCAGCGGATTCTCACCGTATTACAATATTTCCGTCAGTCCTAACGACGGAGGTATCGCTCTGGGACAGGCATATATCGCCATGCACAGACTGCGCCTGACATAAAAATCTGATTCTATATGCAAGTATGAAAAAGACGATCTGTCCGCAATGTTCAGATCGTCTTTTTATTTCAGTTTGTTTTACAGAAGAGCTGTTTCTCTTGCATCCAGTTCTTTGTAAGTGTGATATCTCGACTTCGCATTTTCTTCTGTTATCTCGAAGAGCTTATCTGCGATATCCGGGAATTCCTTAGCAAGCGATGAGTATCTCACCTGACCCATGATAAAGTC
>CAKQIZ010000038.1 GCA_934247125.1 uncultured Clostridia bacterium | reverse complement strand
CAGCAGGTATGAAAGCACCCCAGCCCGATATCCTCGTTGCGGTACAGCCGCATCGTTGTGCCGACGCAGTCATAGCCTTGCTCTGCCATCAGGTACGCAGCCACCGAGCTGTCCACGCCGCCGCTCATGGCAATCAAGGCGGTGTTTTTGTTTGTTACGGGCATTTTTTTAACTCCTTTATGCAGCGGGCGCTATCAACGTATATCGCCCGTGCCTTATTAACATACTATTCTTGTAGGATATAATAGCACGCGCGTGCCGCCCTGTCAACCGCAGCGCCGAAAGCCGGCAGGGCTGCGCCTTCGCAAAAGCCTGCTTTACAAAAAAATTGCAATTTTTTACCCCATTCCCTTG
Organism: uncultured Clostridia bacterium; assembly: GCA_934247125.1. GTDB lineage: Bacteria > Bacillota > Clostridia > Peptostreptococcales > Anaerovoracaceae > Lentihominibacter. The sequence continues at coordinate 18,192 of CAKQIZ010000038.1, read as the reverse complement.
CAAAACCGGACAGGGCGCAGTATAATATGACCGAAAAGCTGCCAAGGGCGGCTTTTTCAAGGCGCAATGGTTAGCCCGTTCTAACCATTGCTGCCGAAGGCTGCCTGTTGGGCAGCTTTTTCAAGAGGTTAGGGTTAGTGTTTGCAAACCCGCAAAGGAGGCGACGAACCGATGGAAACGTTCTGGGGCATACTGATTCCCTTTTTGGGTACATCGCTGGGCGCGGCGTGCGTATTTTTTATGCGGCGTTCGCTGGGCGATCTGGTGCAGCGCTCCCTGGCGGGCTTTGCCGCCGGTGTGATGGTGGCGGCGTCCATCTGGAGCCTGCTGATCCCCGCCATTGACCAGTCGGCGGGGCTGGGACGGTTCGCGTTTTTCCCGGCGTTTGCGGGGTTCTGGTTCGGCGTGCTGTTTTTGCTGGCGCTTGACCATCTGATCCCCCACCTGCACATTGGCAGCGACCAGGCGGAGGGACCCAAAAGCACGCTGGAACGCACCACCATGATGGTACTGGCGGTGACGCTGCACAACATCCCGGAAGGAATGGCGGTCGGCGTGATGTACGCGGGGTTTCTGGCGGGCAGTTCGCAGATCACGGCGGCAAGCGCGCTGGCGCTGTCCCTTGGCATTGCGATCCAGAATTTCCCGGAGGGCGCCATCATCTCGATGCCCCTGCGCGCCGAGGGGGAAAGCAAAGCCAAGGCGTTTGCGGGCGGGGTGCTTTCGGGCGTGGTCGAGCCAATCGGCGCAGTGCTGACGATTCTTGCCGCGCAGCTGGTAATTCCCGCGCTGCCGTATCTTTTGAGCTTTGCGGCGGGCGCCATGCTCTATGTCGTGGTGGAGGAGCTGATCCCCGAAATGTCGCAGGGGCGGCACTCCAACCTTGGCACCGTGTTCTTTGCCGTCGGATTCAGCGTGATGATGGTGCTGGATGTGGCGCTGGGATAAAATTTTGATTTGAGAAAGAAGGTACTGCACTATGATGCAAACCACCGTAAAGGTAAGCGGTATGGCGTGTTCGATGTGTGAGTCGCACATCAACGATGCCGTTCGCCGCGCGTTCCCCGTTAAAAATGTCACTTCCTCGCACGGTAAGGGCGAAACAGTCATTCTCTCCGAGCAAGCGCCGGACGAAACCGCCCTGCGCGCCGCCATTGACGCAACCGGCTACCACGCTGAGGAAATCAGCGTGAAGCCGTATGAAAAGACGGGATTTTTCCACTTTTTTAAAAAGGGGTAACTGAGGTTCATCCCGGCACCGAATTTTCTCGGCTGTCGGTTTGACATATACACATTTATAGGAGGACAAAAAGTATGAAAAAGGTTAGTTTGTTTGCAGCAGGCGTTTTGTTTGGCACGGTGGGTGTCAAGCTGTTGAGCAGTAAGGACGCCAAAAAGGTCTATGCCCACACCACCGCCGCCGCACTGCGCGCCAAGGAAAGCGTAATGACCACCGCAACCGCCGTGCGCGAGAGTGCCGACGACATTTACGCCGAAGCAAAGGCGATCAACGACCAGCGCGCACAGGCTGAGGGCGAAGCCGTGGTGGAGGATGCCTCCGCCGAGGAAAGCCAGGCGGAATAACCCATGAAATGCACGATCCTACACGATTTACCCGGGCGGCTGCGGGTGCATCTGTGCTGCGGGCGGATGACGCTGCAGCAGGCAGATGTGCTGGAATACTACCTGCTGGCTGTAGACGGCGTGCAAAGCGTCAAGGTCTTTGACCGCACGCAGGACGCCATTGTGGTGTATGCGGCTGACCGGGAAATTCTCCTTCAGGCACTGGCTCGCTTTTCCTTTGCCAAGGCAGAAAAGTGCAGCCTTGTGCCGGAGCATACCTCCCGCGCGCTGAACCGGGAATTTGAGGACAAGCTGGCGGACACCGTCATACGGCGGTGCCTTTCCAAGCTGTTTTTGCCGCTGCCCGTGACCTCGGCGCTGGCGGTGGTTCGCTCTATTAAATATATCCGCGAGGGTATTTCGGCGCTGTGGCATCGTCAGTTGTCGGTCGCCGTGCTGGACGCCACCGCCGTAACGGTGTCCCTTGTGCGGGGCGATTTCTCCACCGCCGGTTCGGTTATGTTTATGCTGCGGCTGGGCGAGCTCCTGGAGGACTGGACGCACAAGAAATCCGTGGCGGACCTTGCCAGCGCCATGAGCCTGCAGGTGGACAGCGTGTGGCAGCAGGTAAACGGCACCGAGGTTCTGACCAAGGTAAACGACATCCGCCCCGGCGACCGCATTGTGATACGCACCGGCGGTATGATCCCGCTGGACGGGCGCGTAGCCGAGGGCGAAGCGCTGGTGAACCAAGCCTCGCTGACCGGCGAATCCCTGCCGGTGTCCAAGCGCCCCGGCAGCCCCGTTTTTGCCGGAACCGTGGTTGAGGAAGGCGAATGTGTCGTCTGCGTGGAAAAGGCAGTCGGCAGCGGACGCTATGACCGTGTCGTGCGGATGATCGAGGAGTCGGAAAAGCTGAAATCCACCGCCGAGGACAAGGCATCCCGTATGGCAGACAAGCTGGTGCCCTATACGCTGGGCGGCACAGCCGCCACCTACCTGCTGACCCGCAATATGACCAAAACGCTGGCAGTCCTGATGGTGGATTTTTCCTGCGCACTCAAGCTGGCCATCCCCATTGCGGTGCTGTCCGCCATGCGGGAAAGCAGCGGACAGCGCATCTCCGTCAAGGGCGGGCGCTTTCTGGAATCCGTTGCCAAGGCGGACACCATCGTATTCGATAAGACCGGCACGCTGACCTATGCTGCGCCGAAGGTTGCCCAGATCGTACCCTTTGGCGGGCAAAACGAAGCCGAAATGCTGCGCCTTGCCGCCTGCTTGGAGGAACACTATCCCCATTCCATGGCAAACGCCGTGGTCGAGGAGGCAAAGCGGCGCGGGCTGGCGCACGAGGAATATCATTCTCAGGTGCAGTATGTGGTGGCGCACGGGATCTCCAGCCGGGTGGAGGGCAAAAAAGTCCTCATCGGCAGTGCACACTTCGTATTTGAGGACGAGGGCTGCCGCATTCCGCAGGGGGAACAGGCAAAATTCGATGCCCTGTCCGACGCCTATTCCCACCTGTATCTCTGCATAGACGGCGAGTTGGCGGCGGTTCTCTGCATCCATGACCCGCTGCGCCGCGAAGCACGCGATGCCATTCGGGCGCTGCACAGCTGCGGTTTTTCCAACGTGGTCATGATGACCGGCGACAACCGCCGCACGGCAGAGGCTGTCGCCGCCGAGGTGGGCGTAGACGCGGTTTATGCCGAGGTCCTGCCGGAGGACAAAGCCGCCTTTATCCGCAGCGAAAAAGCCAAAGGGCATACTGTCCTTATGGTGGGCGACGGCGTGAACGACTCCCCCGCTTTGTCGGAAGCGGACACCGGCATTGCCATTTCCACCGGCGCTGCCATCGCCCGCGAGATCGCCGACATCACGGTTGCCTCAAACGACCTTTTTGCGCTGGTTACACTGCGCAAACTCAGCGAGGCGCTCATGCAGCGCATCCACGGCAGCTACCGCTTCATTGTAGGCTTTAACCTGTCGCTGATCGTGCTGGGCGTGGCGGGCATCCTGCCCCCTACCGCCTCGGCTCTGCTGCACAACAGCTCCACCTTGGGCATCAGCTTAAAAAATATGACCAACCTGTTGGACGACGGCAAGGCTGTGCAAAAGTAAAGCCCCACAAGAGCGCGTAGGCAGGAGTTTTCTCCCTTAATTTTCAAACTTTGGCTTGCAATCTGCGAACACAAATAGTAAACTGATTATAAAGTGATTGCTTTTCCTATTATCAGTATAAGGAGTTTGCAGGTTATGGAGATGCAAAACGTGACATTCACCCTGGTAGACAAAGTAATTCTGGATTCCTATAAAGGCGTTCTTTCCGGTTTATCTGCCTATCTGGGCGATGGCTATGAGATCGTTCTGCACAGTCTGGAGGATCTTGACCACTCGGTAGTTGCCATTTTCAACGGCGAGCGTTCCGGGCGGCAGATAGGTGCGCCTATTACGGACTTAGCCCTGCAGATGCTGGCGCGCATAAAGGAAGAAAACACCCAGGACAGTATTATCTACTTCAACTGCAGCGACGGCCGCGAATCCTTCAAGTCTACCACGATCCTCATTCGCGGGGAACGGGAGCGTGTGATCGGCCTTTTGTGTATCAACTACGACCTGAACCGGCCGCTGAGTCATATTTTGCGTGACCTGACCCCCCGCGAGGAGCTGCTTGCCATTCAGCCGGTGGAGGTTCTGGCCGACCATTCGGATCAGCTGATCCTTTCCATGCTGGAGGAGGTGCGCGGCGATGTATGCAGCGATGTTTCCATCACGCCGGTCAACCGCAACAAGGAAATCGTCTGGCGGCTGTATGACAAGGGCGTCTTTAACCTGAAAAACTCTGTGGTCAAGGTGGCCGAGCTTTTGGATATTTCCCGCAACACCGTATATATGCATCTGCGCAATCTGGACAAGAAAAACGTTGAGTAAACAAATCGGCGGCACCGAAAATTCGGTGCCGCCGATTTTGTTGTTTCAAGGCTTACTTCTCAATGCGAAATACCTTGCCTTTGGGCGTATAGTGAAAAACATGCTTGGCAACCAGTTCCAATACAATGTACAGAACAAAGCTGATGCCGATCGAGGTCAGCGTGGGAATCGGGCTGGTCGTGTTCTGGGCAATGATAAAAGACAGCACCCATGTGATAAACCCTGTTATGCCGAATCCGGAAGGAACCACATACTCGGTTTCGTTCCACTTATGAATGATAAAGAAATGCGAGATCATAATACCTGCCAAGGGGCCGGAGGTCGTTCCGATAACATTCAGCCAGACCTTAAAGTTGTTGGAAAGTCCCAGCAGAGAAACCCCCAAGGCGATCAGCACACAAACCAGGTCCCATACCTTGCGGCTGACCTTGATGTGCAAAATTTCGCTCATATCGGTAAAGGCCAAGGCGGAGGAATAAATGTTATTGTCGGTAGTGGTCCACAACGCAAGACCCAGCACCAGAACCGCCGGAGCCAGCATACCCAGACCTGCCATGACCTTAACAATATTGCTTTCGCCCACACCGATAGCACAAATGACCGCAACACTTTCAAACAATGCAGAGCCGCACAAATATCCCATGGCAGCGCCGCCGATCACATGGGATGCCTTTTTGGAGTAACGCGTCAAATCGGCGGTTTTGGTGGCACCACCGATCCATGTGGAGGTGGCTGCACCTACGGCAGTAACAAAGGAGATGGTGTTGGTCGGCTGCCATGCAGCCAGCGTTGCGGTGGCATCCGGCATAAGCAGCGTACGGATAAAGCACACCACACACAGTATGATCAGCGCAGGCGCGGCAATGGCACTGACAAAGCTAAGTCCTTTGAAACCATTGATGGAGGAAAGCAAAATGCACACCGCAAATATGCAGGTGGCCAGCGGAATCGGGAACCACGGCAGCAACCCGTTCAGCGTGGAGGAGAAAGAGTCCATCAATACGCCGATAAACGCCATAAGCGAAATGGCCATGACCACAGAGACGATGACATTGCCTTTTTCGCCGAATATAAGTCGATATATCGTGTAGGTCGTAAGCCCTGTTCGGTAGCCGATGATGCCGCACAGACTGCCGATGCCGACCAAGATCAAATTGCCCAGCAGGACGGCAAGCAGTGCCGTGCCCAGTGTGCAGCCTGCCGCGATGGTTCCGCCGGTCAGGAACGCGCTGAGGCTGATGCACCAGCCCATCCAGACGGCTGCCGTAGACCAGAACCCCTTGCGTTCCGCAGCAGGAACCGGTGATGTGGCAAAATCGTTTGCCTTGTTTTCGGCTGTTTTCTCGTTGATACCCATAAGTTTGCCTCCTCATATTGATTTGTTTTTGCAAAGCCTGCCCCTGCGGCAATAAAAAAAGCAAGCACACTGCGGCAAAAGCCTGCAGCGTCCTTGCTGTTTTGACTCCCTGACGTGCGCTTTGCGGCGCGTAATGACAAGAACAAGTTTCACTGGTACTACAATACAACTGAAATTTATAAATGTCAATAGGCCAGTGTAACTTTTTTGTCGAACCGTGTATATTTTTCATATGTCCGCTGTATTTCAGCCGTTTCCTAGGGAGACATATAGTATCGCCGTAAATAATATGACCATGTTCTTAACAAATTCCTTGACTTTTTTATTGCAGGTCGTTATTATTAACGTAATTCGCTGAACTGTTGTTTATTTAACCGCAGTTTCTGGGGTAAACATTCAAACATAGGGGGATATGCGCTATGATTCAAAACCTTGGCTTTGGCTTCCTGGGTCGCCACACGGCAGAGCAAGCGGTCAATTTGGTTCGCAAGGCAGAGCAGCTGGGCTTTTCCAACGCATGGATCGCAGAGGACTACTTCTACGCCGGTGCCTTTACGATCACGACTGTCTGTGCCGCACACACCCAAAACATTCAGCTCGGCATCGGTGTGGTAAACCCCTATACAAGGCATCCCGTCCTTACAGCCATGGAAGCTGCCGCACTGGATTCCATTTCCGGCGGGCGCACCATTCTGGCTATGGGGGCCAGCAACAAGCGCTGGATGGAAACCGATTTGCATATCCCCTACAAAAAGCCGCTTACCGCGATGACGGAGGCCACAGAAATCATCAAGCAGCTGATCCGCGACGGAAACCTCGACTACAAGGGCGATGTATTCAGCGCAGGACCGCTGCATTTTGAATTTGAACCGCTGCGTCGGGATATGCCGGTCTACATGGGGGCAAAGGGCGACAAGGCGCTTTATAAAGCCGGTCAGGTGGCAGACGGAGTTCTGCTTTCGGCCGGGTGCACGGTGGAGTATGTTTCCTACGCCCGCAAGCTCATTGACGCCGGGGCGCGCAGTGTCGGCCGCAGCCCCGCCGACATTCGTCTGGCCGCCTATCTGCCTACCTGCGCCATGCAGGATGGTGCCGCCGCTGTGGAGCGTATGCGTCCCTCGGCGCGGCATTATCTGGCAATGCACGGTGCCCAGCCCATTCTGACCTGTGCAGGTTTTACGGCTGAGCAGGTACAGCCGTTCCGCGATGCCTTTTTTGCGGGCACCGAGTGTCCCCTGCCTGTCACGGACGAGATGGTTCGTAAAATCGTGATTGCGGGAACCCCGCAGGAATGCCGCGACCGTATGCAGGCGTATGTTGAGGCAGGCATTGAAATGCCGATTTGCTTTGAGATCGGTGACGAGAACGACGTGTCTGACACGTTACAAATGGTAAGTGATTGTTTCCTGAAGGACTGAACAAATCCTACTATACCTATTTTTCGCAGAGGCTTGGCTGAAAACGCCAAGCCTCTGTTTTTGTATAAACGGATATTTATCTCTATATTTACTCATTTTTGTACTGTTTATGCGCATACTGTAGCTTATATAAACGCAGTGTTACGTTTTGCTCAATAATTCGTTGAAATATAGTCCACATTTCAGCAATATGCCTATTGAATGAAATATAGTTCACTTGTATAATGAAAATACGCCAAGGGAGGCAGATACACATTTGTGTAGTCTGCTTTTTTTGCTACAAAATATGTGTTTGTGGGGCGAACACATGACCGCACGCCGCAACCCGGCTTTTCGGCTTTCATGCCCCTGTAAAAGGTAAAAACAGAAAGGCGGCAATTTCTTATGGAAAAAGTTCACACCAACAATGCTCCCGCAGCTATCGGTCCGTACTCTCAGGCGATCGTCGCCGATAACTTTGTCCTCACTTCCGGTCAGATTCCCTTGGATCCTGTCACCGGCGCAGTCGTCGGCACCGACATTCGCGAGCAGAGCGAGCAGGTCATGAAGAATCTCGGCGCTATCCTGCAGGCAGCCGGTTCCGACTTTGAAAAAGCAGTCAAGACCACCTGCTTTTTGGCAGATATGAACGACTTTGCCCAGTTCAATGAAGTGTATGCCAAATACTTCACGGGCAAGCCGGGTCGTTCCTGCGTTGCAGTCAAGACGCTGCCCAAAGGCGTTTTGGTCGAGGTTGAGGTTGTAGCTGTTCTGGGCTAAGCGGAAGAAACATCTTTTAAATTACACGGTACGATTCAGGGGGTGTGGTTATGAAAACGACCTTGTTGTTATGCGGAAAGCTGTTTGACGGTGTGCAGGAATCCCTGCAGCCGCAAATGGAGGTGCTTATCTGTGGGGATCGCATCGAGGCGGTGGGGCGCAACCTGCCGCGCGGCGAGGACTGCGAGATCATCGATCTTTCCGATGCAACCGTGACCCCCGGCATGATCGATGCCCATGTACACGCCGATGCCTTTGACAACGACACGATGTTTCAGGAAACGATCTTTGCGTCCTCCACCTATCGTGCGTTGGGCACACTGCACACGGCCGAACATGCCCTGCGGCGGGGCTTTACCTCACTGCGGCTGCCCGGCACGATCGAACCGTTTGATTACGGTGTTGCCGATGTGGCGCGTTCTATTGAGCGCGGATATTTTCAGGGTTCTCGGCTGGTTTACAGCTTTGGTGCGCTGGGTGTTCCCGGAGGGCATACCGATTTGAGCCAGCGCCTGTCCGAAAACCCACTGCTGGCCGAGCTGTACAGCAGCAAGGTGCAGGGCATGGGCAGCGGAGCGGATTTCTTTCGGGATGCCGTGCGCAAGCAGGTCAAGTACGGCGCACAGTTCATTAAAATCATGGCCAGCGGCGGTTTTGCCTCCCCGCATGACGGCCCGGAGGACAAACAGTTGAGTGATGACGAATTCCGCGCCATCATCGAAACCGCCCACAGCCTGGGACGCCCCTGCACCGCACATGTGTATGCCCCGTATGTTATGCAGTGTCTGCTGGATATGGGAATTGACGGCATGGAACACGGCTCCCTGATGGATGAGGCCACAGCCGAACGTTTTGAACAGACCGGCACCTATCTGGTACCCACGTTCCTACCGTATGAGGAGATCATCCACCTTGACGAGGCCAAGCTGGCCAAAAAGGAACCTGTTTTTCAGCGAAAGCTGCGCAGCTACCAAAAGCGGCTGCAGGACAGCCGCGATGTCATCCGAAAAAGCAAGATCAAGCTGGGTTACGGCACCGATCTGGTTGCCGTGTACCAGCCCTACGAAAACGGCCGCGAATATGCCTGCTGGCTGCGCAGCGGCATGAACCCGTTCCGCGCCTTGAAGGCCGCCACCAGTATCAATGCCGAGATATTGGGATTGCACGATGTCGGTGTACTGGCTCCCGGCAAGCACGCAGATATATCCGCCTGGCGGCGGGATCTTCTGCACGATGAAAACGCCCTGCTGGACTGCACCTTTGTTATGAAGGACGGCATACAATACCAAACCGAATGCGGACTTGATGCGTAACCGTTACCGGAAGGAGAATTTACAATGACCCGCAAAGAAGAAATTGAAAAGTTGGTGGAAACCTCTGCCCCCGTGTTTGAGGAAACCTCCGATAAAATCTGGGGCTATGCAGAGCTTTGCTACGAGGAAACACAGTCCTCCGCCCTGCAGAAGAAGGTACTGCGTGAGCTGGGCTTTTCCATTCAGGAAGTCAAAAATATGCCCACCGCGTTTATCGCTTCCTACGGAGAGGGACACCCCATCGTTGCCATTCTGGGCGAATATGACGCCCTGGCCAACCTGAATCAGGAGGCCGACTGCGATGTCCACAAGCCTATGGAGCCCGGCAAGCCGGGACACGGCTGCGGCCACAACCTGTTGGGAACGGCCTCTATGTGCGCTGTGAACGCCGTAAAAAACTACCTGCAGGCGCACAATTTGCCCGGTACGATTCGCTACTACGGCTGCCCCGCCGAAGAAGGCGGCAGTGCCAAGACCTTTATGGTGCGCGACGGGCTTTTTAAGGACTGCGACATTGAGCTTTCGTGGCATCCCGCACAGTTTAACTACGGCTGGGATGGCAAGGAATGCCTTGGCACCTACAACATTCTGTTCAAATTTAAGGGCATTGCCGCCCACGCGGCAGCCTGCCCCCAGTTGGGGCGCAGCGCGCTGGATGCCTGTGAGCTGATGAACGTGGGCGTCAATTACCTGCGCGAGCATATCATTTCTGAGGCTCGCGTCCATTACGCCTACCTCAACGCAGGTGGCACAGCCCCCAACGTTGTCCCCGCAGAGGCCGAGTTGAGCTATGTCATTCGCGCCCCGAAAATGTCCGATATGTACGATATTGCAGACCGCGTCATTGACTGCGCCAAGGGCGCCGCACTGATGACCTCCACACAGATGAGCTACAAGGTCGTTTCCGGCACCTCCAACCTGATCTCCACCAAGATCGTGCGCGACCGCTTTGACGCCAACATTGATGCCTTCCTGCCCATTCCGTATACAGAAGAAGAACTTGCCTACGCCGAAAAGTTCAAGAAAACGCTGGACAGCAGCGATGAAAAGCGCCTGATTGACAGCATTCAGCGCAACTACCCCGACAAGACCCCCGCAGAGGTTCGTGCCATGTACGAACAGCCTATGGCAAACTGGTACTGCCACGAGTACGGCAACGGTGCCTCCACCGATGCCGGTGATGTTTCGTGGGTGGTTCCCGGCTGCCAGCTGCACATTGCCTGCTACCCTGCCGGTACACCGTTCCATTCCTGGCAGATGGTCGCCATGGGCAAATCCAGCCTTGCCAAGAAGGGCTTAAAGACGGCCGCCAAGGTTCTGGCCATGACTGCTCTTGACTTTATGCTGGATCCTGCCATGATTGAGCAGGCTCGCAAGGATTACAAGGATGCCCTGCAGGGCGAAACCTACCGCTGCCCGCTGCCCGACGACCTGATGCCGGGCGATAAATCCTTTTAAGTTACGGGGTTTGTATGGAAAAGCTAAAATTTGGTGTGGGAATTCCCACAGGAACCGAAGGGTTGATGTATCCGGTTCCGTTTGTCAGCGATGTGCGGGACAATATTCGCATTGCCGAGCAGGCCGAGCGGCTGGGTTATGACTCCGTGTGGGGCAACGATCACATTGCCACCCAGTCCTATGTTCTGGAAGATTTCGGACGATCCCCCAGTTATTTTTCCCCCTTGATCACCCTGGCCGCCATTGCCGAGCATACCACCACGCTCAAGCTCTGTACCGCCTTGCTGGTTCTGCCGTTTCGGCAGCCGGGCTTGCTGGCCAAGGAGTTGGCCACGCTGGATCACCTTTGCGGCGGCCGTTTGCGTCTGGGTGTCGGTATCGGTGCCTATCGGGAAGAATTTGAAGCTCTGTTCGGCAGTGCCGCCCACGGCAAGCAGCGCGGCGCCATGATGGATGAGTCGCTGGAGCTGCTGCATCGTCTGTTTACGCAGGAGGAAGTCACCTTCCACGGAAAGTACTTCGAGGTGGAGAACCTGCGCAGCACCCCCAAGCCTATCAGCGATCCTTTCCCGTTTTATATCGGCGGCAACAGCGCTGCCGGTATGCGCCGCGCCGCGCGGTACGGCACCGGCTGGCTGCCCAGCGGTTTTACCGTAGCCGAAATGAAGCAAAAGGTCGAGCAGCTGGACGTTCTTCTGCAGCAGGAAGGGCGCAGCCTGCAGGGTTTTGACGTGGCACCGCAGTTCAGCGTAGCGCTGGGCCGCACACATGAGGAGGCCGTGGCCAAATACCAGAACTCCCAGCAGTGGCGGCACATGCTCTCCCTGGCCGGTTCCACCATGCAGGGCCTGGATCTGCAGGACTGCACCTCCCGCGATTTGATCGGCACGCCCGAAGAGGTCCGTTGTCGCATCGAGGAATATCGGCAGGCCGGTGTCACCAGTTTTCCTGCGCTGCTGTTTACCGCCAACGACATGGAAGGCTTTTACGCCGAGATGCAGTGGTTTGCAGAGGATGTTATGCAGAAACTGGACACTTGAGCCGGAACGAAAGTTGGTAAACAATTATGAATGTAAAGTACATCATCAAACGGCTTTTATACGCAATCCCCGCCGTTTTGCTGGTCATCGTGATAATTTTCTTTCTGACCCGCGTTATGCCCGGCAACCCCGCCCGCATGTATCTGGGTGAAATGGCCACGCAGGAGCAGGTAGACCAGCTGACAGAGGAATGGGGCCTGAATGACCCCTACCCGGTTCAGTTTGTAAACTACGTCAAGGGATTGCTGCACGGTGATTTGGGAACCGCATGGCACACCCACCAGACCGTCGCCTACGACTTCGCCAAGCGTTTTCCCGCCAGCCTGGAGCTGGCCCTGTGGGCCATCACCATCGCCGTTCTTGTCGGTATTCCGTTGGGCATCGCATCCGCCACGCACAAAAATTCCTGGATAGATCACGGCGCGCGAATTTTGTCCATGCTGGGTGCCACCATGCCGGTTTTCTGGTTTGGCCTGATGCTGATTTTGATTTTTTACGCAAACCTCGGCTGGGCAGCCGCCCCCATCGGACGCATCAGCTCCGGCATCAACCCGCCCACCTCCATCACCGGGCTGTATGTTCTGGACAGCATCCTTACCGGCGATATCGTGGCGCTGAAGGACTCGGTAGCACATATTCTGCTGCCGGCCATTACGCTGAGCCTGTCCTCCATGGCAGTTCTCGCCCGCATGACCCGTTCCAGTATGCTGGAGGTTCTGGGGCAGGACTACATCCGCACCGTCCGCGCCAAGGGCATGACCGAGCATATTGTGATTTGGCGTCACGCGCTGCGCAACTCCCTGATTCCGATTCTGACTGTTTTGGGTGGTCAGTTCGGTATGATGCTGGGCTACACCGTCGTTGTGGAAACGATCTTCTCCTGGCCGGGCATCGGTTACTATGTGACTGACTCCATCCTGAATATGGATTACAGCCCCGTGCAGGCGTTTGCGTTGATCAGCGCCGTTTTGTATGTTGTTATCAACCTTGTGCTCGATATCCTGTACTCGGTGGTAGACCACCGCGTGCGGTATGAATAAGTCAGAGGGAAGGAAAGGTGAATTCTATGAAAGACGCAAAAAACAGCGTTGCTGCGTCGCAGGAACCCCGCCATGCTTCCGCCTGGCAGATTTTTACCCGCAATAAGCTGGCCATTGTAGGTCTGTGCTTTATCCTGTTCTGGGTCATTGTGGCCCTTGTGGCTCCCTTTGTGGCACCCTATGATCCGACCGGCATCAATTTTGCGGACAAGCTGGTTGCCCCCGGTGTAAACGGCCACATTCTGGGCACGGATCAGTACGGACGGGATGTGTTAAGCCGCATCATGTACGGCGCGCGGATCAGTATCTGGTGCGGCGTGATTTCCGTTGGCATCTCGCTGGTGATCGGCACCATCCTGGGCGGTATTGCCGGTTACTACGGCGGACTTGTAAGCATTGTTATCATGCGCGTTATGGACGCCATGTGTGCCTTCCCTTCTCTGGTATTGGCAATCGTCATTGCCTCTGTCATGGGGCGCGGCACGGTAAGCGCCATGATCGCCGTCGGCATCGTAAGCATCCCCGACTACGCCCGCCTGATGTTTGCCGAAACCTCCAGCATTCGCGGTCGTCCGTACATTGAAGCCGGTGTTGCCATCGGTCTGAAAAACAACCAGCTGATTGCCCGCCACGTTCTGCCCAACTGTATGAGCCAGCTTCTGGTAAAAGCCACGCTGGGTCTGGGCTTTGCGATCCTTACCGTATCCAGCCTTAGCTTTCTGGGCATGGGCGTTCAGCCGCCCACACCGGAATGGGGCAATATGATCTCGGAGGGCCGCAGCTATATCATCTCCGGCGAATGGTGGATGACCACCTTCCCCGGCCTTGCCATTATGACTTCCATTCTCGGCTTCAACCTTGTCGGTGACGGTGTCCGCGATATTCTGGACCCCCGTAACCGTACCAGCGCGAACTGAGATTGAGGGTATAAGCGATACCGCGCAGTTTCCGCTTGACAGCGCCCGGCACGGTATCGCGCAAAAAAACATTGAGGAATGAGGGAATTTATTATGAGACTTACCAATCGCATTGCAGCCGCCGTACTTTCCGGCGCCATGGTACTGTCGTTGGCAGGCTGTGGAGCCAACGCCAATGCAAACGCCAACACCAATGCCGGCAGCGACTCCGCTGCTTCCTCCGCCGCAAGCACAGCGGCCACCGTCAGCAATGACATCGTGGTTGCGTCTGCCAGCTTGGGCAACACACTGAACCCCTGGGATCAGACCGACGGCACCACCTCTGCTTTCCAGTATGCTCTGTACGATCGCCTGGTGCAGTACGCCACCAAGACGGACGAGAACGGCAATGAGGTGGCCGACACCGAAAAGATCGTCGGCAGCATTGCCGAAAGCTGGGAAACCAGTGAAGATGGCCTGACCTGGACCTTCCACATTGACCCCAACGCCACCTTTGCCAACGGCGACAAGGTCACCTCCGAGGACGTTATCTGGTCCTTTGAAAATGCCCGCGATAACGCAAACTCCAGCTTCTTCTTTACCCTGACCCAGATCAGCGACATGCAGGCTCCCGATGACAGCACCGTGGTCTTTACCCTGAGCCAGCGCAGCAATATGTTCCTGCGCCTGCTGGAAATCTACATCTTCTGCATTGTGGACAAGAGCGAGGCGGAGGCCGGTATTGCAACCGACCCCAACTACCTGACCACCCATACCTGCGGCTCCGGCCCCTATGAGCTGACCAGCTACGACACCACCAACGCTGTCGTTCTGACCAGCCGCGGCGACAACTACTGGGGTGCCAGCAAGGCCAAGAACAATTCCGTAACTTACAAGCTGGTTCAGGAGGCCTCTGACCGTCAGCTGCTGCTGCAGAAGGGCGATGTAGACATTGCTCTGGACCTGGAGGATAAGAACATCAGCAAGGTTTCCGAGATGGAGGGCGTCAGTGTTTTACAGTTTGCCTCCAACAAGCACCTGTTCTTCTGTCTGAACAACAATGTAGCCCCCTTTGACGATGCGCGCGTCCGTCAGGCAATTGCCTATGCGATTCCTTATGACAGCCTGGTCAACGATGTTATGTACGGCAACGCCGTTGTTACCACCTCCATGCTGCCCGACAACGTAAACGGTCACATTTCCGATGATAAGACCCGCTACACCACCGACCTCGAAAAAGCCAAGGAACTGCTGGCTGATGCCGGTTATCCGGATGGCTTCTCCTGCAAGATGACCCTCGGCAACGGCTTTACCGACTGGGAGGAAAGCGCTGTTACCATTCAGGCCGCACTCAAGCAGATCGGCATTGACATGGAAATCAACGAAGTCGACCGTTCTGCCTTCCTGACTGATGCCGCCACCGGCAACCTGCAGTGCTTCTTTAACCGTTTCAACCCCTTCATCGGCGACCCCGGTTATCTGGTCAACTGCATGTACACTTCTTCCTCCAGCTATAACTACTTCAACTACAACAATGCTGAATTTGATGCCCTGTACACCAAGGCTGAGGCTGAGGATACCGAGGAAGCCCGTATGGAGGACTACAAGCAGATGCAGTACATCTTTGCCGAGGATTGCCCCGTCGTCGAGTTGTATCAGTACGGCTTTGCCTACTGCGCACGCGACAATGTCAACGGCTTTGTCTTCTACCCCGATCTGACCCTGCGCTTTGCCTCTATCAGCAAGGGCTGATAAGAAAGCGATACTCCTGTAATATACTTTATCCGTGCCGGAGTCCGCGCCCCCTGGGGACGCGGCTCACGGCTTTTTACAAGAAACAAAAGGTGATGGACTGTGGCTGAACCGATTTTACAAGTAAAGGGTCTTTGTACCGAGTTTAAGACGGTCGATGGCTCTGTGCGCGCCGTAGACGGCGTAGATTTTACCCTGAATGCCGGCGAAACACTGGGCATTGTGGGCGAGTCCGGCTGCGGCAAAAGTGTAACGGCGCTTTCCGTTATGCGGCTGCTGCCCAAGGGCATCGGAAAAATCGCCGAGGGCGAGATTTTGTTTGACGGCAAGGACCTTGCCAAGCTGTCGCAAAAGGAGCTTTTGGCCTTGCATGGCCGGGATATGGCCATGATATTTCAGGAGCCGATGACCTCTCTGGATCCCGTATACACCATCGGATACCAACTGTCCGAGGTGCTGCGCTACCACAAAGGCATGTCCAAAAAGCAGGCCATGGAGCGTTCTGTGCAGCTGTTGAAGGATGTCGGCATTTCCCGCCCGGAGATGATCGTGAACAATTATCCCCACGAACTGTCCGGCGGCATGCTGCAGCGCGTTATGATTGCCATGGGACTTTCCTGTGACCCCAAGCTGCTTATCGCGGACGAGCCAACCACGGCATTGGATGTCACCATTCAGGCACAGATCCTGGATCTCATGGCGAAGCTCAAAAAAGAGCACAACACCGCTATTTTGATGATCACCCACAATATGGGTGTCGTGGCCGAGGTCTGTGACCGTGTGCTGGTCATGTACGCCGGTTATGTCGTGGAGGTTGCCGAGGTAAACGACCTGTTTGACCGCCCCAGCCATCCCTACACCGAGGGTCTGCTGCAATGTATCCCCCGCATTGACGAGGATCGCGAGGTTCTGGATACCATTAAAGGTACTGTTCCCCCGCCCTACGCCATGCCGAAGGGCTGCCGCTTTGCTCCGCGCTGCCCCTATGCCACGCCGGAGTGCGAGGCTGCCAAGCCGGAGCTTTACCCCATAGGCAACGGCCACTATTGCCGCTGCTTCCGCTACAAGGAGGGCGCTGACCATGTCTGAACAAATCAAGAATTCCGCCCCCGCGCAGGCGGCAGCCTCCCCTCTTTTGGAGGTCAGCGGGCTGAAAACCTACTTTCCCATCAAAAAAGGGCTGCTGGGACGTGCCGTCGGCTATGTCAAAGCCGTGGACGATGTTTCCTTTACCGTGGGGCGCTGCGAAACGCTGGGCGTTGTCGGCGAATCCGGCTGCGGAAAATCCACGATGGGACGTTCTGTCCTGCGCCTGATCGAGCCTACCGAGGGCAAGGTGCTGTTTGACGGCACAGATGTCCGCGCACTTTCCCCTGCGGATCTGCGCAGTTTCCGCAAACGGATGCAGATCATCTTTCAGGACCCCTTATCCTCGCTGGACCCCCGCTATACCATTGACCGCACCCTGGCTGAGCCGCTGAAGCTGCACACCAACCTGTCCGACGCCGAAATTCATGACAAGGTTCTGGATTTGATGGCCCAGGTCGGTCTGCCGGCATTCCATGCCACCAAGTTCCCGCATGAATTTTCCGGCGGTCAGCGGCAGCGCATCGGCATTGCCCGCGCCATTTCCATGAACCCGGAGTTCATTGTCTGTGACGAGCCTGTTTCCGCTTTGGACGTGTCGATCCAGTCTCAGGTTCTGAATCTGCTGCGGGAATTGCAGCAGAAGATGCATCTTTCCTACCTGTTCATCTCTCATGATCTGTCGGTGGTAAAGTACATCAGCGACCGCATTGCGGTTATGTATCTGGGTCATATCGTGGAGCTGGCCGAGTCCGAGGAGCTGTTTGCCCATCGCCTGCATCCCTACACACAAGCCCTGACCAGTGCCATCCCCATTCCCGATCCCCATCTGCAGCAGCATCGCATTGTGCTGCAGGGCAATGTTCCCAACCCCGCCGATCCGCCCAAAGGCTGCCCCTTCCACGAGCGCTGCGAGCACTGTATGGAAATCTGCAAGACGGAAAAGCCGCAGTTTAAGGAAGTCTGTCCCGGTCATTTTGTAAGCTGCCATCTGTACAACAAGTAAAATTACATCGGGTCAATGCAAAACGCATGAGGTGTCTTTATGCAAAAAATCATACCGGAAGATTTATACAAGTTCCAGTTCCTGTCCGGTCTGCACTATGCGCCGGACGGACAGTCGGCTGCCCTGCTGGTACGGCAGGCAGATGCCGACAAAAACAACTATGACTGCGACCTTTGGCTGTATCGTAAAGGCTGCCCGCCCCAACCGCTGACCTCCTCCCACACGGTTTCGGCCTACTGCTGGGAGGATGCGGATTCGCTTCTGTTTTTTGACAAGCGCACCGATGACGAGAAGGCGCGCGCTGCCGCAGGGCAGTGCTTTACCCCTGTGTACCGCATTTCCCGAAACGGCGGCGAGGCACAGAAGGCAGCCGAGCTGCCCTTTGCCGCACAGGAGTTGGCCGTAGTGGACAAGGACTGGCTGGTCGTGCTGGGTCAAATTGATGTGGCAGATCCGGATCTGTATCAAAAATCCGATGCCGAGCGCCTTGCCGCTGTCGAAAAAGCAAAGGCGGAAAAGGATTTTCAAGTTCTGGACGAGCTGCCGTTCCGCTTTAATGGGCTTGGCTATACC
>CAKQIZ010000037.1 GCA_934247125.1 uncultured Clostridia bacterium | reverse complement strand
TACATCTCGCCTTCTTCATATGAATCGAGTCCTGATATCACATTGAGCAGCGTGGATTTGCCGCTGCCGGACTCCCCCGTTATCACAACAAATTCGCCGAGGTCGAAAGTCAGGCTTACCTTCGTTATCCCGCTCGCGATCATCCCTTTGCTGTAATAGTACTTTGAAACGTTTTTTAGCTGTATCACCGCAAATACCTCCTTGTTCCTGAATTATACCATACGCATCATACCGTTGCCATTAATGTAGGCTTCGCATTTGATTAAGAATTCATTAAGGAAAGCGACTGCCAGCAAAAGAGCCTGCTACAGCAGGCTCACTCCGTTTTCCATATTCCGTTTTCCGTCTTTCACTTCGTTCACTATCTCATTTATCGCTTCACGTTCGGAGAAATGGTATTTCACTCCGTTGATCTCAAAATAGTCCTCGTGTCCCTTTCCCAGGGTCACGATCATGTCTCCCGGCAGCGCGTGAGTTATCGCATATGCCAGTGCTTCTTTTCTGTCCTCGATCTCTATGAAATGCCCGCCGCTCCGCGCAAGGCCTACCTTTATATCTGCATTGATATCCGACACTTTCTCGTTTCTGGGATTGTCCATCGTCAGTATGCTGAGGTCTGCCAGCTCACCGGCAGCCTCGCCTATGTCGTAACGCCTGACCTTCGAGCGGTTGCCGCCGCATCCGTACACAGCTATCAGACGCCCAGGCTCATATCTGCGCAGAGTCTCCAGTACGCTTCGCGTGCTGACTTCATTGTGCGCATAGTCTATGATAACGCTGAAGTCCTCTGAAACATGCACCGGCTCGACTCTGCCCTTTACATGCACTTCTTCCAGCCCTTTAAGTACGGCCTTTTCCGGGATCCCCGCAGCCGCGCATACTGCCATCGCAGTGAGCGCATTGCTCACGGAAAACATACCCGGTATATATATCTTCGCACTGCAGTCCATGATTCCCTTGGTCCTGAAGCTCATGCCGAGCCTGCCGTTTTCATTCAGGAAACTTATATCATATCCCCTTAGATCAGCTTCTTTTTCGGCAGAAAATGTTACCAGCCGGCACGTATGTCCTTCGATCACCTGCCCGGCGTGCTCATCATCGATATTGAGCACTCCCGTATCGCACTGCCTGAAAAGCCTGCCTTTGCACATCATGTACTCTTCAAAATCCGTATGCTCTGCCGGCCCTATGTGATCCGGCGACAGATTAGTGAAAACTCCATAGTCGAACTGAAGGCCTGCAGTCCTGTCAAGTTTCAGCCCCTGGGACGACACCTCCATGACCATATAATCGCAGCCCGCATCGACCATCTCTGCCATGGCCTTATGCAGCTCATACGACTCCGGCGTCGTATTCCTCGCAGGAACTGTCGCCTCTCCCGTGATCATTGAAATCGTTCCTATAAGTCCGACCATGCTGCCGGTCTGCTCGATGATGCTCTTTATCATGTACGTCGTCGTAGTCTTGCCTTTCGTTCCCGTAACACCTATAGTCGTGAGCTTTCTGTCGGGATATCCGAAATATGCGGCAGACATATGCGCCAGCGCTTTTCTCGTGGAATGCACCTGCAGCACTGTGATATCATCCGGTATCTCCGGCAGTTCCTCTGCCTTTTCAACGATTATTGCCGCCGCCTTCTTTTCAACGACTTCCCGTATATACCGGTGGCCGTCGTTCACTGCGCCCGTAATGCATACGAACACAGTCCCTTCTTTCATCTTACGCGAATCATATACTATATCCGAAACTTCGACATCGGGATCGCCCTGGATGACAGCATACCCGATCCTCTCGCAAAGCTTTTGCAAATTCATAAACAAGCCTCCTCTTTCATGATCCTCAGACCTGTACAGATCCTACATACTTATTATTGTCCTGCTGAATTTTATTGCTCCCGGTTCTCAGATCCCTGCATATATAGGGGCGTATATATCTCAGCGCAATCGCAATCAGCTGCAGACTTTTCTGCAGACATGTCCTGCCCGATCGCTGCCCCTAAAGTCCCGCGCAAAGATCTTCCATTTTCCTGTTTATATCCGTCATATCACGCTCATCATTCATCGTCACTATGATATCCCCTGACATGAGCTGCGTGCTGCCTCTCGGTATTATCTCCTGGGCTCCTCTCTGTATCGAAACGAGCAGACACTTTTCCGGCCACGATACATCTCTTATCAGCGCGCCGTCCAGATCCGATCCTTTCTTTATCACAAAATTGTTCAGTATCTTCTGCTTCACATCATCTCCCGGCGCTTTCGCCTGACCTCTGCCGGCCATGAACCTTTCCAGAAGGCTCTCATATATCGGCTTTGAACCGAGCAGGGTAGCAACTATGTACGCTACGACTGAGACTGTCGTCAGCGACAGCATATTGTTGAGCGTGCCTGACATTTCGAAAAGCAGTATTATACCCGTCAGCGGCGCCCTTACGATCGCCGCAAAATATCCCGCCATGGCGATAAGTATGAAATTATTTATATATGCGTCTGTGATACCAAAAATATCAGTGCAGGCTGTAGCAAACGCACCGCCTATGAATCCTCCTATCACCAGCAGCGGGAAGAATATCCCGCCCGGAGTTCCCGGACCGAAACTCACTGCTGAGAAGACGAATCTTCCTATCAGCAGGAACAGTATCGTACCTAACATCATACGCGGCCCTGTCGTAAGCTGTTCTATGAGATCGAAACCGTTCCCCAGAAGCTCCGGAGCCGTGAACGCAAGTATCCCTGCACACATGAACGGTATCACCAGCTTCACGGCATTCGGTACTCTGAGCCTGCCGTAGAGGCTCTGCACCTTCAGAGTGAACCAGTTGTAAAACGCACCCAGCAGTCCGAGTATGACACCGAGTACTGCTATCATCCAGTAATATCTCGGAGGGATCGCCCCTGTGATCTCAAATCTGAACACAGAATCCGTTCCCAGCACTACACAGCACAATATGTCACCCGTAAGTGAAGCTGTCATGACGGAAATGAGAACTGAAACCGAAAAATTCTTGTGGATTTCTTCAAGAGAAAACATCACTCCCGCAAGCGGCGCATGAAAAGCAGCTGCCAGACCTGCACTCGCCCCGCATGTTATCAGAAAATGCTCTTCCGTCTTGCCTCTGTCGAGTGCTTTAGAAACACCCTTACCGGTCATCGCGCCCAGCTGTATCGAAGGTCCTTCCCGGCCAAGCGCCAGCCCTCCCAGCATGCACAGGAATCCTCCGGCGAACTTTGCGATGATCACACGCCACCACTTATGTTCCAGCATGCCTGCCACCTCGCCTTCGACCTGCGGGATCCCGCTGCCGGCTATCATTGGATCGAAGCTGATGAGAGCTGCGACTATACACGCCATGATCACCAGAGCTGCGAACCAGGCTGCCATACTCAGCACATTCTGCGACGCGAATCTCACTATCGCCTTCATCCACTCTCCCGCAAACTCCAGCGCCACCCTGTAAAGCAGCACCACGAAGCCTGCGGAAACACCTACAAGGATACCTTCTCCGATCAGTATTACTTTGAATCTGTCTGCACGTTTTATCGTATCTGCTATGTTTTTTGCCACGTCTTCCTCCATTTCTTTATTCCAGTATACATTATTTCATTCAGCTTTTCCACCTGCATAAAATACGATATATCTGCATCAAACGAGCATATTCGCACCCGCTTATATATGGTATACTGTAGTCATTATTTCAGATTCCCAGGCACCACTGTCTCACAGACCGGTGCCGCCTGGAACACATGACCGGAAAGGAACGCACAGGTAACTAATGATGATATATGACTGTATAATAGCAGGCGCAGGCGCCTCAGGCCTGTTCTGCAGTGCCTCGATGAGCAGAGCCGTCAGAGGCCTCATTCTGGAAAAGACAAAACATCCCGGCACAAAGCTGCTGATGAGCGGCAGCGGACAGTGCAATATAACACACGCCGGCTCCATCAAGGATTTCATCGACTGCTACGGCAAGCACGGCGGCAGGATCAGAAAATGTCTCTACCGCTACAGCAACACATCGCTGACCGGGTTTATGGAAAGCGGCGGCGTGCCTGTGGTCACCCGGGAAGACGGCAAGGTCTTCCCGGCATCTATGGACGCGCATGACGTGCTCGATATGCTGCTCCGCAGAAGCAGAGAGTGCGGTTTTTCCATAGAATACGATTCACCTGCGGAAAAGATCGAAAAGAGACCGCATGGCTGGACAGTGCTGTCATCAGGGCGTTTGTTCGACACGAAAACGCTTGTTATCGCGACCGGCGGCTGCTCATATCCACGCACAGGCTCGGACGGCTCGATATTCCGCATCCTAGAGCGCGACCTCAAACTCAGATGCACGGAACTAAAGCCCGCACTGTCATCTGTCCATGTGACGAACTACCCGTACGGCGAGCTTTCAGGTATCTCTTTCGAAAATGCTGCGGTTTCCATATTTAAAGGCGGCAGGAAAGAAGCCTCAAACTCCGGCGGCCTGCTCTTTACACACAACGATCTGTCAGGTCCTGCCGTGTTGAACATATCCAAATATGCTGCACCGGACGATACGATACAGATCAGCTATCTGCATCCGCTCGACCGGGATACCGTCCTCAGCAGACTCAAAAAAGCTGCCCATCAAAGCAGCTCCAGGCTTTCCAATGTCATCGCCGATGAATTCGGCCTGCCTAAGCGCTTCTGCCAGCTGCTGACGTCCCGGTACGGCGAATCACTTAAAAGGCTTGCCGCGCAGCTGACCGGAGAGACTTTTGAGATCAGCTCCGTGTCAGGCTTCAGTAAAGCCATGTGCACAAGCGGAGGTGTGGATCTTTCGTGTATCGATCTGTCGACTATGCAGGCAAAAAAACTCCCGGGGGTCTATGTCATAGGAGAAGCACTGGACATCGACGGCATCACCGGCGGCTACAATCTGCAGTTCGCATATTCATCTGCATGTGCTGCCGCAGACGATATAGCCCGGACAGTTTGATATGACTGCAGGCTGGCGGTCCTATACTATGTACAGATTCATAAACGATTACATATGTAGCGTTTTTGCCATCAAAAAAAAACACATCACTTTCATCATCTTTCTTTTAAAACGTGATAAAGATCTGCCACATTCCGGGGATGCGCCTGTTCGCATCTCCGGATATTTTTTTAACGATTTTCAGTAATATGCCTTCCTTTTTTATTGACAGCTTGTTGAGAATAATTGTATTATATGGATAGTTTCCAAAAATCGCAATTTTCAGAATCACGTAACCCACGAAAGGAGATTTGCATGAGCAACAGTTGCACGATGTGTACCACAGCGAAAGAAAACGCTGCAAAACTAGACGAAATCATTGCAAAGTACAAAGATACTCAGGGCGCACTCATCCCTGTACTCCACGAAGCGCAGGAAATATACGGCTACCTGCCGCTTGAAGTACAGCGAGATATCGCTGAAAAGCTGGAGATCCCTCTGGCCGAGGTATACGGCGTAGTAAGCTTTTACACACAGTTTTCCATAAATCCTAAAGGCAAGTACCAGATCAACGTATGCATGGGTACTGCATGCTATGTCAAGGGGGCTAACGATATCCTTGACAAATTCAAGACAAGGCTTTCGATCGATGTCGGAGAATGTACGGAAGACGGCAGATACTCTCTCGATGCGTGCCGCTGTATCGGAGCATGCGGACTGGCACCTGTAGTGACGATCAACGACGAGGTCTTCGGCAAACTGGTGCCTGATGACGTCGACGGCATAATCGACAGATTCGACAAGCTTTAGGAGGTGGAATGATGATAAAAAGCATTGCGGATATCAATAGAATAAGAGAAAGCAAACAGGCCGACCTCATGATCCGTGTAAACCCGGATGCATCGCCTACTAAAGAAGGCGGAAAAATGCACATCATGGTATGCGGAGGAAC
The DNA here is from genome assembly GCA_934247125.1 of uncultured Clostridia bacterium. GTDB lineage: Bacteria > Bacillota > Clostridia > Peptostreptococcales > Anaerovoracaceae > Lentihominibacter. Next base: position 12,738 of record CAKQIZ010000037.1, on the reverse strand, counting down.
AGGATGCACGTCCTCAGGCTCCATGAAGATCATCGAGGGACTGGAAATCCTGATCAAGATAAACCAGCTCGAAGATGACATCAAGATCATCAAGACAGGATGCTTCGGGCTCTGCGCAGAAGGCCCCATCATGATGTTCTATCCCGAACACATCATGTACACTCTGGTCCAGCCGGAAGATGTGAACGAGATCTTCGAAAGTCACATCAAGAACGGTGCTCCTGTACGAAGACTTCTGGCCGGAGACAAGGAAGCCGAAAAGATCGAAAACGCTCTCGAGAATGTCGATTTCTTCTCGAAACAGAAACGTGTCGCACTCAGGAACTGCGGTGCGATAAACCCTGAGAACATCGATGAATACATAGCGCGCGACGGATACCTGGCACTTGAAAAAGTCCTCACTAAGATGGAGCCTGAAGACGTCATAGATACGATAAAGGATTCTCAGCTCAGAGGACGCGGAGGCGGAGGCTTCCCGACAGGTGTTAAATGGGCCTTTGCCGCTTCTCAGCAGATCGCACAGAAATATGTCTGCTGCAATGCCGATGAAGGCGACCCCGGCGCATTCATGGACAGATCAGTCCTCGAAGGCGACCCTCACTCAGTTATAGAAGCGATGACTATCGCCGGATATGCCATCGGAGCAAACCAGGGTTACGTCTATGTCAGAGCTGAATATCCAATCGCCGTTGAAAGACTCACGATCGCGATAAACCAGGCCAGAGAATACGGACTGCTGGGCAAAGACATATTCGGCACAGGCTTCGACTTCAATCTCGACGTCAGACTCGGCGCCGGTGCTTTCGTATGCGGCGAAGAGACTGCACTGATGACTTCTGTCGAAGGACACCGCGGCGAGCCTAAGCCAAGACCGCCTTTCCCTGCAGTCAAGGGTCTGTTCGGACAGCCTACGATACTGAACAACGTTGAAACATATGCAAATATCCCGATGATAATACTCAGGGGTGCGGAATGGTTCGCAAACATCGGTACTGAAAAGTCAAAAGGAACCAAAGTTTTCGCTGTAGGAGGCAAGATAAACAACACAGGTCTTGTGGAGATCCCTATGGGAACGACTCTTCGCGAGATCATCTACGATATAGGCGGAGGCATACCTAACGGCAAGGAATTCAAGGCGGCGCAGACAGGCGGTCCGTCAGGCGGCTGCATACCTGCATCCGAACTCGATACTCCTATAGACTACGATTCTCTCATCGCACTCGGCTCGATGATGGGCTCAGGCGGTCTGATCGTAATGGACGAAGACACCTGCATGGTCGATCTGGCCAAGTTCTTCCTGGAGTTCACGGTCGATGAATCATGCGGCAAATGTCCTCCGTGCAGGATCGGCACCAAGAGGATGCTTGAGATCGTCACGAGGATCACAGAAGGAAAAGGCCAGGTCGAAGATCTCGAAAAGCTTGAGATCCTAGCCAGGAACATCAAGGCCTCGGCCCTCTGCGGACTCGGCCAGACAGCACCTAACCCTGTCCTTTCCACGATGAGATACTTCAGAGATGAATACATGGCACACGTAGTCGACAAGAAATGTCCTGCCGGCGTATGCAAATCCATGGTGAGATACATCATCTTCGAAAGCACCTGCAAGCGCTGCAGCATCTGCAAGAAGAACTGCCCTGCCGGTGCTATTTCGGGCGACAAAAACACTCCATTCGTTATCGATCAGGATAAATGCGTCAAGTGCGGCATCTGTATGGAAAAATGTCCGTTCAAGTCCATTCTCAAGAACGCATAATATGAAGGAGGTCGCGTAAAAAATGAACAAAGTGAATATAACAATAGACGGCATTAATTTATATGTTCCGGAAAACTATACGATACTTGAGGCTGCAAAGGAAGTGAACATCAACATACCTACGCTCTGCTACCTCAAGAACATCAACGAGATCGGCTGCTGCAGGATGTGCGTCGTTGAAGTAAAGGGCGCCCGTGCACTGCAGGCTGCATGTGTACATCCGGTTTCAGAAGGCATGGAGGTATACACTCACACACCTAAGGTAATGGAAGCGAGAAAGGTCAACCTCGAGCTCATACTTTCGAACCACAATGCGAGATGCCAGACATGCTCGCGAAGCTGGATGGACTGCGAACTCCAGGCTCTGGCAAACAAGCTGTCAGTCGGAGAAGTGCGCTTTGAAGGAGAGAGCAAGAAGATGCCTCTGGATATAGGCACCTCAATCGTGAGGGATCCGAACAAGTGCATACTTTGCAGAAGGTGCGTCAGCGTATGCAAAAACGTGCAGACGGTCGGCGTTATAGATGTTGTGAACAGAGGCTTCAATACGCAGGTGGCATCACCGTTCAATATGTCGCTCAGCAATACGCCTTGTGTCAACTGCGGTCAGTGCATCAATGTATGTCCTGTGGCCGCACTCCGCGAAAAGAGAGACATGGATAAGGTATGGGAAGCTATACACGATCCTTCAAAGCATGTCATCGCACAGACAGCTCCGGCAGTCAGAGTCGCACTCGGCGAAGACTTCGACATGCCTATAGGCACTCCTGTCACCGGCAAGATGGTGACAGCGCTGAGGATGCTGGGATTCGACAAGGTGTTCGATACAGATACCGGCGCCGATCTGACGATAATGGAAGAAGGTGCGGAGCTGATCGACAGGATAAGAGGCGGCGGCAAGCTTCCTCTGATAACATCGTGCTCACCCGGATGGATAAAGTTCTGCGAACACAATTATCCTGACATGCTCGACAACCTGTCGACATGCAAATCACCGCACCAGATGTTCGGCGCCATCCTGAAAACGTATTATGCTGAGAAAAACGACATAGATCCTGAAGATATCGTAGTCGTATCGGTAATGCCTTGCACTGCCAAGAAATTCGAAGCTGCAAGACCTGAAATGTCAGTGAACGGTCTGGCTGATGTCGATATCGTCATCACGACGAGAGAGCTCGCTACGATGATATACGACTCCGGTATAGATTTTCCTGACCTCGGAGACAGCGATTTCGATACACCGTTCGGCAACGCGTCAGGCGCCGGCGTGATATTCGGCACCACAGGCGGCGTTATGGAGGCTGCACTGAGGACCGTGTCCGATCTGCTAACAGGAAGCTCTGCGGACAACTTCGAGTACGAAGATATACGCGGGCTTGAAGGCATCAAGATTGCTTCGATAAAGATCAACGATCTCAACATCCGTGCTGCAGTGGCTCATGGACTCGGCAATGCCCGAAAACTGATGGATGCCATCGAAGCCGGTGAAGAATTCCACTTCGTAGAGATCATGGCATGTCCCGGCGGCTGCATCAACGGAGGCGGTCAGCCGCTCCAGCTCTCAGATGTGCGCAACTGGATCGACATCAAGGAAGAGAGAGCAAAAGGGCTGTACAGGGAAGACAGAAACACATATATCAGAAAATCCCATAACAATCCTGCAGTCAAGAGACTGTACAAGGACTTCCTCGGTATGGCAAACGGCAGCAAGGCTCACCAGCTGCTCCACACGCACTACAGGCCTAGGAAAAGTTACAGAGACTGATAATGAAATAATGATCGACCTCAAACATTAAAGCCTTCATTAATGGCACTGATGACACGAAAAAAGAGCTGTCCGGCTGCATCACACCCCCAAAAGGGAGCATACCATATGACTGATGCAGCCTGTATCAGCTCTTTTTTCTTTGTTTTTATTCGCGTTTATTTACTGTTATTTCCCGTCACGATTCCTGTACGGCTTATGCGGTCTCTTCTCAAGGAATGCCGTGACAGCCTCAGCCCTGTCGTCACTCCTGTAGCACTCTGCGAACAGCTCCTGCTCCAGTCCGAGCGCATCCTGCAGCGGCAGCTCCAGCCCCTGCTTGATCGCCTGGCGCATCAGTCTGACAGCGTTAGGCGATTTGTCTGCGATCACCGATGCGACCTCCATCGCCTTGTCCATCAGCTCATCTTTTTCCGTCAGATACTCTACCAGATGGAGCCTGTAGCACTCCTCCGCGCTAAGCATCCTGCCAGTCAGCAGTATGTCCGCAGCACACGACGGTCCCACGATCCTCGGCAGCAGCTGCGTTGCAGTCCAGCACGGTATGCCTCCGAGATTTATCGTCGGCACGCCGATCTTTGCAGTCTTTGCAGCGATCGTTATATCAGCTGCAAGTATCAGTTCCATACCGCCGCCCAGCGCATATCCGTCCACTGCCGCGATCACAGGAACAGGGCTGTTGTATATCGCCATGGCGCATGCCTGCCCTCTTCTCGAAAAATCCGCCGCTGTCTCTTCGGTCAGCTGACTTTCCTCGTTTATATCGCCGCCTGCTGTGAACGCCTTGCCTATAGAGCTGTTCAGTATTATCACGTAATTATCGGGATCACTTCCCGCCGCGATCACCGCTTCAGTCAGCTCCCTGAGAGTCTGTGAACGGAATGCGTTCAGTACTTTCGGACGATCGATCGTCACGAATGCTATGTGTCCTTCTTTTCTTACCAGTATGTCTTCCATTTGTTGTTGCCCCCTTCCGAAAGACTTCTACAGCTATATTCATATCTTTTCAAAGCACAGCCAGTCGCTGCACGCTCTTGTATTGATCTCACTTGCCGCCGGTCTGTACTGTTCCCCTGTCGCATTTCAGCAGTGCTTCTTCGAGCTGCTGCGGTTCTATCGGCTTCAGTATATATTTGACGATCCCGACGTCCACGGATCGTTCACAGCATCACAACGATCAGAATCGTATTTCGCAATCTCCTGTTCATATACTGCATTATAACTCAACCCGGCCAAAAACGAAACATCATCTTGCCAAGCGTCCGGATCCCGTATATCTCTGTATTCAGCGGATCGCTCTGTATGCAGTCCTGTGCTATGCGTATCCCGCACTGCACGACTTTTTTATCATTCTGCGCCTTTAAGCGCCTCTACCATGTCTATCTTTCTGTTCTTCCTCGCTATCATCAGGCTTACAAACAGAGACACTGCCAGTGTCATCAGGGTGCTGAACAGGTAAGTGCCTGCACCTGTCATCAGCCTCATTTCATACTCGGAAGCCATCGCATCGAGCAGATACTTCAGCACAGCTCTTCCCGCCGGTATGCCTATGATTATTCCTATAACCGTCACCCACATATTCTGACTTACCAGCAGCCTGCCTATTTCCCTGTCCTTGAATCCTACGACTTTCAGCGTCGCCATCTCGCGGTATCGCTCAGTATAGCTCATCACTCCAAGATTGTAAAGCACGACTATACCGAGTATCACAGCTGCGACTATGAGCACGGCGAGCATCATGTTCATTATCTCCATGAACGTATCGAACGAATCCATGATAGACTGTTTTGACTGTACACTGGAGATACTGCTGTCCTTATCCACATCTTTCTTGTCTGTACCGGTATATATCGAATCGATCGAATATCCTATGCCGAGCTTGTCAGCATATTCCGGCGAGATCACGATATTTTCCGAAACAGACCTTATCACACCTGCTATGCGAAGTTCGTACTCGTCATCAGATCCGTACGGACTCACCGTGATACGGCAGCCTTTTTCAAGGCCGTATTCGTCAGCAATCCTCTTGCACACATACGCTCCGCTGTCGCCTATCTTTTCATAACCGTTCTCTATATCCGGAAAGCGCACTCTGTCGTTTTCCACGCTGTATATGTCGAGTGCCACAGCCTTGTCTTCTATCTGTACGCTCACCGAGCCGCTGTAATCCCCGTCATACCTGTCGAGAAGCTCCTGTCTCTGCGCATCAGTGGCATCCTCCGCAACATGGATGCATGACGAATAGTTAGAGGCGCCGTTATAGTAGAGTTCCAAGAATCCCTCCATCGTATCTCTCATTCCCAGCGATCCGACCATCAGCAAAGTGCAGCCCACGATGCCTGTCATGCTCATCAGCGTCCTCGTCTTGTGTCTCATGATATCTCTGAGGTTCCATCGCGTACCGAAGCCGCATTTCTCCCAGATAGAGGTCTTTTCTATGAGAAGCTTCTTCATCTTCTTCGGTGCATACGGTCTCAGCGCATCCGCAGCTGTTCCCTGAAGCATCTTCTTCACAGAAAGGTATCCTATCAGAGTCATCAGAACGATCAGCGCTATGATGATCACGCTGCAGAACCACGGCATGCAGAGCTTCCACTCCGGCATATCCAGATATGTACCCATCGAGCCGTCCGGATTCATGATGAACCACGCTACGAAATATCCCAGTGCGATACCGGCGGCCGAACCTGCCGCTGCTACCATGAACGCGTATGAGGTGTAGTGTCTGAGTATGCGTCTGTCCTTGAAGCCGAGCGCCTTCAGTGTTCCGATCTGTGTCTTTTCCTGTGCTGCCAGCCTGTGCATAGTCGTGACCATAGTCAGTATCGCGATCAGCAGGAACAGCACAGGCAGTATCGATCCCATCGTCTTGCCTTCATCGGACTCACCTGTCGCTCCCGAATAAGATATGTTTTCATCCTTTGTAAGTATGAGCGTTGTTTTGCCCAGCGCATCGTCGACAGCCTCGGTGAATGCTTTCCTGCCACTGTCAGATATAACATTTATCTGCGGATAAAAATCCATTCCGACTGCATCCTCGTACATCGCCGGCGATATATACGCATAGCCGTACGTTTCCAGATCCGGCATCAGCTGCGTCTCATCGCGCACGCAGATCAGATATTCCGACGACTTGATCAGCCCCTTCACTTTTCCGCTTATCTCCAGATTTCTGTATGAAAGCGTCATCTCATCGCCGATCTTAACATCGTTGGCAGCGGCATACTTGTCAGAAAGCCAGATCCCGTCGCTGCTTTCCGGGTCGTATTTTTCACCCTTCATCAGCTTGAAATCCGATATCCCTTCATCCTCGACCGCAGTCAGCGCCAGGGATTTTCCCTTCTCGCCCTTTACATCAGCCTGCACGGAAATGAACCTCGACGCCGTTTCCGCTTCATCAAGATCTTTTATCTTGTCGACATCATCTTTCGAAAATCCCTGCTGCGATACGATCCTGTAATCCGCAAAGTCGGTCTCTTCAAAGAAAGCGCTCGTATTTTTGTCTATGCTGTACCACTCCATATTGAAGCCGACGAAGATCCCGACTCCCAGAGCGACCATCAGTATCATCGAGATGAACTGCGCTTTGTACAGCCCCATAGTCCTCCATAATTTCCTGAACAGCATATCACCACTCCACTTCATCAGCGCTCATCGGACGAGCCTGTTCTTCGTACGATTTTATCCTGCCGTTTTTCACATGTATCACGACGTCTGCCATCTTCGCGATATTCTGGTTGTGCGTCACGATCACGATCGTCTTTCCGTAGTTTCTTGCCATGGAAAGGAGCAGTTTGAGGACTTTCACGCCGGTTTCCGAATCCAGTGCTCCTGTCGGCTCGTCACACAGGAGGATCCCTGGGTTTTTAGCAAGGGCTCTGGCGATGGAAACTCTCTGCTGTTCTCCGCCGGAAAGCTCCGATGGAAAATTGTTCAGATGATCTTCCAGTCCCACTTCTTTCAACATCTGTTCCGCAGGCAGCGGATCTTTTGTGATCTCCTTTACGAGCGCAACGTTTTCCTTGACTGTAAGAGTCGGTACGAGATTATAGAACTGGAACACGAATCCTACCGTCTCCGCTCTGTATTCTGCCAGCTCATCGTTTGAAAGCGTTGATATGTCTCTGCCGCCGACGATTATCTTTCCTTCCGTCGGGCTGTCCAGTCCTCCGAGAAGATTGAGCATAGTGCTCTTGCCCGCTCCGCTCGGCCCCAGGATCACTACGAATTTTCCCTCGTCTATACTCATATCCACTCCGTCGAGAGCCCGCAGCTGATGTTCTCCGCTGGTGTACACGCGGGAAACATCTTTGAATTCTACAATTGCCATAATGTTTCTCCTTCTATATATCCAGATTTTCGGGTTATTTTTTATTTGCCAGCAATTAGTTTATGCTAACTAACTAGATAATAAAACTATTCCGTTACAAAGTCAAGTAAGTCAATGTGCAATCGTCAACTTAAAAACGAATATTACGCCTGCATAAAAAATGCCGGCCGGTATTTTCCGCATGGAACACATTCAGGTTCCCGGAAAACGCCGGCCGGTCTATTATCGTTCTGCATACCGTAAGCTGCAGCTTTTGCATAAAAATGATCTGAAATACCACAACAAGCAGCATCTTGAATTTTTCCCGGCTTATTCTACAGAGCTGTTCCTTTTTTCGGGATAAAAAAGCCTGACATATCTGCACCCTCAAGCCTGAGCAGCGCTGTCTTCCTGTCTATACCACCGGCATATCCCGTCAGACTTCCGTTCGTGCCGACTACTCTGTGGCACGGTATTATCAGCGATACCGGATTGTGGCCTACCGCGCCGCCCACGGCCTGCGAAGACATGCTTTCAAGCCCTCGCATCTGCGCGACACGGTCTGCGATCTGTCCGTATGTCATAGTTTCTCCGAACGGTATCTTGAGCATTATCTCACATACCTGTCTGCGAAACTCTGTCATCTGTTCCATCGCCAGCGGTGGTGTGAAGCCCGGATCCCTGCCTGAAAAGTAAATGTCCAGCCAGCGCTTCGCTTCCCCGAGTACCTGCATTTCCTCTGCTTCTTTTTCCTCATACTGCTCCGGCAGCGTATCGCCAAAGTATTTCTGCCCCTCGAACCACAGTCCTGTCAGCGCTTCGCCGTCGCATGCGACAACTATGCCTCCCAGAGGCGAACTGTATTTCAATGTGTATATCAACCTGCAGCACCTCCTGTATTCTGCCGTATCGGCATCACCATAAAAACATCTGTGAACGGACTTTTGTTATACCTGTCCGTCATGACGAACCCTGCCTTTTCATACAAAGCGATCGCTTTCCTGCTTGACGACATCGTATCGAGATACATCGCGCTGTAACCGGCTTCACGCGCCTTGGAAACAGCTTTCTGCAGCATCATGTATCCGAGTCCCCGCCCGTGGTACTTTTCAAGAAGATACACGGACTTCAGCTCACACCGGCCTGCACCCAGATCTCTGACCGCGATAGTCCCTATCAGTTTGTTTTTTCCGGGCCTGCAGTCGAACATGCACCAGAAGTATGCGAAATTCTCTTCGATATCCAGATACAGTCTGTGCCGCTCCTCCAGATCGAGCGTCCGCCCCGACTGCGGCAGACATTTCTCCAGGAACGGTATCACAAACTTCTCGTATTTTTTGTCAAATGCTTCTATGATAAATGCTTCGTTCATCTATAATGATCAGCCTTCTTTCGTTTTTGGATTTTCTGCAGTCTGCTGCAAATCCGCAGCGTGCCTGCGCTCTGCAGATGTAGGAATTTTATCAGACTATTCGTTTATTGGCAATATCTTTGTAATCGGTTTATCAGCTGTCCGGTCACGTCCACAGTGCTACTTCCTGCCGTAATGCTCGATCATGCCGCCGTCTTCTTTTATCATTATCGCAAACGTGATCATATAGATCATCACAGGGCAGATCAGCGCCCATTCGGGAAAATGATGCGATGCTGCAGTGCCTCCGACCGCACCTGCGATAAAGGCCAGTATGACCCCGTAGTAACAGCGGTATTTATGCCTGTAATACGGATCTTTTGTCTCAAGATAGCAGTAAAGTGCTTCCGTACCGCTTCTGAGATTGCCTGTACACATCGTCGATGCCACTCCGTGTCCGTGTACGCGTCTGAAGCTGTGGACCTGCAGTGAGCAGACGAATGCGATCATGATGTTCACGACCGGATCCAGATGTCCGTGCGGTATGAACATGGCAACTGTGATCATTGCGATCTCAAGCAAAAGCATGCACTGTCTCCAGTGCAGAAAGCCTGCTGTTTTCTGTCGGCGCCGTACCGCCTCTGTCATCATTATCCCTGCCGCAAAGGCAATGATCGGGATCGCTGATGTCAGCGCGTGCTCCCACTCCATCTGGCACAGATGCATGCTGAACAGCACGATATTTCCTGTCTGCGCATTTGCAAAGACTCCGCCTCTGCAGATGTATGTGTACGCATCGAGAAAACCGCCGGCCAGTGCCAGCAGCGAACCTATCAGTATAGTCTCCGACATCTGTATCCTGGTCATGTTCTGCGGATCTTTCGAACTTTCCGCACCTTCCAGCGCTTTCGCGTCAAAATTCCTTTTCTCTTCTATATTACAGGCATCTGCCCTTTCTGCTTTTTGTATATCCATACTGCAGCTCCCCCGCTTTCCCATGATGATCTGCCTCCTGTCGACGATGCGGCTGTGCCGCATCTGTTTTTCTATCGGTATATTATGCCACTATGAGCACGCGCTATCAAGAGGGTTTTACGTAACGTAACCTGCAGTTTTGCGCAAAGGAACCGTTCACGATTTTCAGCCTGTTCGTGTTTCTCTGATGCGATACCGGCCTCTTGCCAGCAATGCGGCAGATGGCTTCCTTTTAAATCATAACCGCCGGCTCAGCCGGCGGTATGTTTAGACCCTAGAAGGGTCTGTTGCCAGCAGCATCTCAAGATGCGCTGAATTAGTTCGCCAAGTGCACTAACTTCTCTACAAACCCTAAAGGGTTATTCCTTATTTTGCACGAATGGATCTATATACTCTTTCATGGATATTTGATCTTCAGCAATATCTTCCTGCAATTGTGTACGTATGTATTCTTCTATTTTCTTTGTGTTTTTTCCAACTGTATCTACATAGTAACCCCGACACCAGAAATGTCTGTTCCCATACTTGTATTTTAAATTTGCATGTCTATCAAAAATCATCAGTGAGCTTTTCCCTTTGAGATATCCAACAATATAGGAAACACTATACTTTGGCGGTATTCTTACCAACATATGGATATGATCAGGACAGCATTCGGCTTCAATGATCTCTACTCCTTTTCGATCACATAATAATCTTAATATCTTCCCAATGTCAGCCCGTATTTTTCCATAAATCACTTTCCTACGATACTTTGGGGCAAACACTATATGATACTTACAATTCCACTTAGGTCAGTTTACAAGGAACTACACGCAGACCACGAAACGGAGGCTGCTGACAACAAATACAGGCTGAGTATCAAGCACCGGGAAAGTGCGAGATATTCAGCCTGTTTTGTTGTTTGGGGTTTCCAAAGGGTACCCCTTTGGCACACGACTTTGCGTAGCAAAGTGTAGTATGTTATACGCTCTGTCGGCGTTGCCGTGAAAATGCCGTTGCCGCCGGGGAGGGCAAGGGCATTTGAAGCGGCAGGAAAACAGGGCTGTGCTTGCGTGGCGTGGAGCCGCAAGCGCAGGTCTGGTTTCATCAGCAGACAGGGCGTATATGAAAGCCCCCCGTCCCTCGACCTACGCTCCGACTTGTGGACAAAGTGTCCCGAAGTGTGGCCACATTCCCAGAAAAGTAGCAGGGCAGCGGGCAAGCGTCAAGGTTGAAACGAACGAGTTTACACCCGGCCTTGACCGCCGCCCACCGTCCCGCTGAATGGGTGGACAATAGTTAATTTACATCTTTATCTTTTTTACAAACTACGCAGAGCCAGCCTTTTTCATTTTTGTGTATTTTTATGTCTGTAAAACCAGCACCCTCTAAAGATTTTTTGACTTGTCCAGAATTGTATATTTTCATTCCTTGTATAATCTTAGTCCACTTTTCTTCTTTGGAATTTTCGCCATTTGATTCGTTGCAAATCATAAAAGTTCCGCTGCCTTTCAAAACTCGATATACTTGCTTAAATGCCTCATTAATATCAGGCCAAAAATATATTGTTTCAAACGCAGTAATTATATCAAAAGTTTCATTTCCGAAAGGAAGTTTCATTACATTACCTTGCAAGATTTCGCAACGCCTATTTTCTATTTCTGCCTTATTGATTTTTTGGGATTTTATTACACTAATTTCTGAATAATCAATACCTGTCACTTTGCCGTATGGAGTTTTTGCCAATAGCTTTTTTACATTTGCTCCACCGCCACACCCAATATCCAGACATATGTAATTATTTCTAATTTCTATATGCGTAAATCCCCATTCAGCCATAGATGAATGTCCGGTATTCATCATATTAACCATAATTTTGCCGCCAATCCCTTTGGGCTTACAAGTATTTTGAAAAAAAGACATACACAATGCTCCTTTCATAGTTATCTTTAGCTAACCACATTATATCACACTATCTTTTTGCGGACAACGAGAATTTTATTTCCTTTTTTCTCTTTACTCTTTATGATTACTTTCCCACCTGCTTAATCATCTTCTTCGCTAACTGCTGGAACAGGTCAGCCAGATTTACGGCTACCTCGACACCTGGGAGAATGTATCCTTTGACGACAAGCGGCGGATGATGGACTTGATGATTACCATCATAGCCGCCACAAGCGACAGTTTGAACATCACATGGAAAATCTGACGGGCAGAACCCCTCCCGTCAGATACCTACCCTGTGTAGACCCTTGTAAACTGTACTTTTGTGTGTGCTAAACTGTTATTGTCTTTCATTAAACTCTCCTCCTCTGCTTTAATAGATTGGTTGGCAAACCTTTTCTATCTTAGCACAGGAGGTGTTTTTTGCCTAAAACTCAAGTTTCCTATCCTCACCGGCATAGCCGGTGGTTTCTGGTTCCAACTACTTTCGTAGTTGGAACTTCTGCTAAAGCATACAAAAATATCGCAAACTGTGAACGAATCACAGATCGCGATACTTTTACTATCATACTGCTTTCTGCGGACGTGATCAGTACTTCCTCACACGTACAGCGCCCTTGCCGATGAGCTCACGACGCAGGATATCCCATATGCTG
>CAKQIZ010000036.1 GCA_934247125.1 uncultured Clostridia bacterium | reverse complement strand
TAATCTCCCCGGCATAGCCGGGGGATTATTGATCCTCCTCCCTATCGCTCGTCGGATCCTTCGCTAAAGCTAATCATCCGGAGCAGGAAATATCGCCGCCGATATTTCCTGCATAAAAAAACTGCGATGCTGAGACCGCAGTTTTGTGGAGCCACTGGCCGGGATCGAACCGGCCACCTGCACGTTACGAATGTGCTGCTCTGCCAGATGAGCTACAGTGGCAAATCTGAAAATCAATAACAGTATTTTACTATGTATTAAAAGCAACGTCAAGTAAGACAATACAAATTTTACAATATACCTGCGTGACAAATTCCACGTACTGTCAGTCACTGCGAAAGGCGCTTGACAGGCAACCGGCAACAGGCAGCAGGCGACAAACGACAAATGGCAAACGACAAACCGGCAGACATTCCAGCATCTCATGTGCAGGCACACGAGACGCTGAAATGCAGCAATCACACATTCTCATACCTGCACCCGTCAAATGAAGTGTCGAACATGCAGATGCTCCTGTATCTGCAGTACCTGCATGCGGTCCTGTAATTGCCTTCCATATCCTTGCGACTCTCGCGTTTCGGCTTGATTTCGATGTTTCCGGCGCACAGTTCAGTGCAGATCCGCTTCACCTGCATATCGACCTGCTCATACAGCTCACCGAATTCCTCCTTAGTCATCAGACAGCCGCCTGCCGCCGGAACATACTCGCCTTCTTTTTTGCTTATCTTTACCGGTATCACCTGCGACGAACCGTCGATCTCGCTGTCCATCGAGCTTATCAGGCTGTCATCGTTCAGCAGTATGCCCTCAAGCCGGTAGGAATCCGCGAGCTTCTTTTCGCGTCCGGCTTTGTCCGCAGGCATCGAAGTATTGTCCGCATCCATATCTATATCACGGATCTTGAAATAAAACACGCCGGCCGGTTCGAGTCTGCCGTGATAAGCATCCACGGCGGCTTTCATGTAAATCATCAGCTGCAGCTTGTATCCTTTCATGAAATACTCGGGGTCCACGGTCTCGCTGCCTGTCTTGTAGTCGATCACCCTCACTGAGGCTTCGGCTCCCGGATCACGGCGAGTGCTGCTTTCGGGATGATCTTCGGCAGCGCAGTCTGCCCCACCGTGCTGCATATCTGCCATATCGCCGGCAACTCCCTCCAGTATGTCCAGCCTGTCGATCTTGCCCTGTATCAGCACCTCCTGCGATCCGATGTCCACTCTGACAGGAGGCAGTGCTCTGCCTGTCCCGAACGGATACTCGAAACGCATAGATCTTATGCTGCCCTTTCTGACCTGCTGCACCATCGACCACGCAATACTGCCGCAGATCTCGGCGATGCGCTCTGCCCTGTACGACTCCTCCCTGCCCGATGAAAGTATCCCTTCTCTGTAGCTTTGAGAGTCGCTTCGCATTATATCGCGAATTTGTTCCGTGCATTCTTCTCTCGTTATCTTCATCCACGGCGAATCCGGATCATTGACCGCCATCCCGCTGTCACGTCCGGGCGTCAGCTGCTGCGAAAGCTTCATCAGACATCTGTGATAGACATCGCCGATTTCCCTGGCGCCGACTTCATAGATCCTTGGCTCCTGCGCTTTCAACCCATACATCACGAAATGCGAGAACGGACATCTGCTGTACTGCTCGAGGCGCGATGCACTGACTTCAAGAGCAGACAAGTCGCCTTTGTAAAGGCTGTCCGCAAACTTTTCACCCAGCAGCTCCAGCCTGTTGTCGAACATCAGGCCGTGCTTCACGCGATCGAAATCTTCCTCGTCTTTTTTTTCATACCAGTCCATCACCTCCAGCCATCTGCGGTCGAGTGTACCGTCGGCCTTATAGTCGCGCAAAGCTGCAGCCATATGTGAAAGTGTGCCTTTAGGCGTAATTATCAGTTCTGCAAAGCTGCCGCGCGCCCCCAGATCGCCAAACACCGATGGGCTATGCCAACGTTCGACATCCTTTGACGATGAGTTTTCGCCAGATCGCTCATCTTCAGGTGACGAATCGCCAAACACCGATGCGCTATGCCGGTGTTCGATGTCCTTTGACGGCGAGTTTTCATGATTTTCCGCAGATCGGCGCGCGCCATCCTCAAACGGCGAAATCTCACTCTTTTTCTCTACAAAATCCTTCAGCACCGCGAAAATCTCTGACGGCCTGCACTCCTCGCCTTTCTCATCGACTCCGCAGCAGCTCACGTACAGCCTTTCCTCCGGGAGCCACAGTGCCCTGTATATCGCCAGCTGCTCCTCCTGCCTGGCTATCTCGTCTCTCTTTGAAAGTTCAAGCTCCATCGACTGCAGTATCTCTTTTTCACGCTCACTGAGCAGACCTTCATCGTTCCTGTTCAGAGGCAGCACGCCTTCGTTCGCTCCTACGATGAGCAGCGCTTTGAGCTGGCTCAGTCTCGTCCTCTGCAGAGTTCCGATCAGCACACTGTCGCCCGTCACCGGAACGAGACCGATCTCGACTTCTTCAAATCCCGCCGACATCAGTGAGAACAGATCCTCATTGGACATGCGCTCTTCTCCGGCGATATCCACGATCTGATCGAATATATTACAGATCACGCTCCAGCTCTGCGACGTTTCAGCTGCACTCTCAGCAAGACCAAGCGCCTGCTGCCTTTCCATGATCTGCTCCAGACGCTCCATCACAGCCATATCCTGCTCCAGGAAGGTGTAAAGCCCGCGGATCTTTTCCCCAGCTGTATTTCGCGAACCCATCCTGAGTCTCGCATTTTCTATGCAGTCAACGACACTCCTTCGCAGAGCATTGAGTATATTCAACTGCTCCGCATCATACCTGTCTCCGCATTTTTCAAAATCATTTTTCCATGCGCTGCCTCTTATGCGAAACTGCCTCACGTAGTTCTCGAGCTGCTCCTTTTCTTCTTCGCTGAAAGGTATCATGCCCGATTTCACCAGGCTCATCACAGCCTCATCACGATATCCTTTCGCGATCACCTCAAGCAGTGCCAGCAGGAAGCTGACGGCCCGGTGGTGCAGCACTTTACGCTTTTTATCCATGAAAACAGGGATGCCCCATCGCATCAGCGTGCGTCTGAGGATGCCGCCCCTTGTCTCCGTATCGTTGCAGACAACGACGATATCACCGTATCTGTATCCCTTTTCACGCACCAGCTCCAGTATATATGCCGCCGCGCGTTCCGCTTCCGCATACATGTTTGAAGCCGCGACAAGCGTGATCGGGAATCTGCTGCACTCCGCTCCGTCTGCCGGCTGCGCACTCGTCTCAGTCCCATCGGCGATCGTCTGACGCTCGTGCTTCATCTGCGCGATTTTCGACCATACGGTCTTTCTCTGCGTCCCGTGTATCTCATCAAAGCTGACAGCGACGCCATTGCGCTCCGCAAGCTGCCTGAGCTGCCCCATCACATGACCGGTGAGCTCAAACTGCTCCTTTCCGGCTTCATATGTCATCACTGCATTGACATTCCGAGCAGACAGGATCAGCCGTTCGATCACCTGCATGTTTTTCGGCGTGAACGTATCGAATCCGTATATCCATATCTCCGATTCATGTATCATCGGAGCTTCGAGGATCCGATCTCCGTAAAACGAGATATAGTCCTCGGAGTCAAGGTATCTGCCTTCGATCTGCTCCTGATACTCCCGATAGACCTTGAGTATGTCGCCGAGCTTGCAGCTCAGATAGCTGTTTTCCTCGAGCTTTCCCAGCGCATCTTCAAGATCCTCAGGGCTCACATCGTAGCGCTTCATTTCCGAGATCACGGTATTGAGCATATCGATGAACGAGTTTTTCCTGCTGAGCCCCTTGTAGATCCCCAGCTCGCTTTCCAGCTCCGCAGTCACTCTGGCAAGCAGCATGTGACGTCCGTACTTATCTATCAGATCCGGGATCCTGCCGCCCGTCTGACGCAGTACTTTATACCCCATGGTCGAGAAGTCCACGACCCGCAGATCCATGAGGCTGTTCTTTCCAAGATAAAAAAAGGCGTCTCTTTCTGCCTGCAGCGAAAACTGGTCCGGTACAAGCAGCAGAGTCCTGCCTTTTACATGTTCGAATATGAATTTTTCTCTGTCTGTCGCTTCGCTGCCGTAATAGATGCTGAGCATGGGATACCTCCTGGCTGAAATCAGTTCCTCCCGGCCGTCAGCGCCGGTCCAGGCAACTTCGGTCAGGTGGTGAATTCTCTGAAAACATCTTCCACGGTACCTGTCTTCCTGATTTTTTCGGCATTCGCACTGCAGAAGATCAGTCCGTTGTCGTGATCGCCCTCAACGCCTTTCTGCACGGCCCGGATTATGTCGTAATCCGCCTTGCCCGTGCGTGCCAGCATGTTGGCGAACGAGTTTTTCATCACTCTGGCAGATGTCTTCATAGGACTCCTGACTATTGTAACATCATTTTCCGTGCAGTTCAAATACAGCCTTTTGTATGCCTCATCAGCATCGCACTCCTCAGTGGCAATGAATCTGGTGCCCATCAGGATGCCGTCCGCGCCGTACATGAAGACCTTCTCCGCATCCTGTCTGTCGAAAATGCCGCCGCCCACTATGAGCGGGCAGTTTTCGATCTTCGCCAGCTCCGCCTTTATCTCGGCAACTATCTTGTAACGGTCGTTGCACGCCTTTTCGAGCTCTGATTCACGGAAGCCGAGCAGTCCTGCCGCACACGGCCCCTGGAAAATGAATCCGTCCGGCGTCCTGTTGTACTTCTGTGTCCACGTCCTGGTTATCGCGGCTGCCGCACGCTTTGAAGATATGGTAGGCAAAAGCGCGACTTTCCTGTCTTCACAGTATTTAGGAAGATCCTTGGGGAGTCCGACGCTGGTGACTATCACCTGAGCGCCGCCTCGTACCGCCGCCTGGACGTATCTGCCTGCGTCGTGATCGTTCCACATGACCGCCACGCCTATCAGCCCTTTTCCGCCTGCCTTTTTCACGATCCTGCACGCCTCGGCGACCTCCGCTTCAAGAGCCTTGAGATCAGCCTCCAGCGGATCAGTTTCGTAGTTTTCACTGCGGTATCCGATCCTGGAAGTGCCTATCAGACCCAGTCCGCCCTGTATCGCGACTGCCGACGCCAGGCGCTTGCCTGCGATGCCGATGCTCATGCCCGCCTGCACGATCGGCACCGGCAGCGTGTTTCCGGCCAGCTGCAGAGGTTTCAGCTCAAAGCGCGACTGCTTCTCATACGGCATGCTGCCGCGCATGATCATGAAGCTGCTGATATTTTCCAGCGACGACACGAACTGACTGACATTCTCCTGAGGGATCTGTGCTATCGCTTCACGGATCATCGACTCGTGAAACTCCTCGTGCTCACTGACAATATCCCTGCCCTTTTCCGTCAGGCTTATCTTGACTATCCTTCGGTCGTTCTCATCGCGCAGCCTGCTGACATATCCTTTTCTGACCAGTCTGTTCACGGCAGTCGTCAGCGTACTGACCTTTATCCCCAGGATGTTCGCGACATGAGTCATAGTCCTGGGCCTGCCGGTGCCGATCGCCTCGAGCGTATGCACCTCCGTGATGGAAATATCCTCACACGAGGTATTCCTGATGGCTTCCTCCTCCATCTTCAGCACCGTATTGAACAGACTGACCATTATGTCATTGAGCTTTCTTATCTCTCTGTCCAATCCCGCCACCTAGCTGAAAGCAAACAGTATCTCGCATTTACATGCGAGCACGTCTCCGACATAAGCTTCTGCATGGCCCGTCCCCGAACTGGTCCTGAGCCTGTCCATAGTGACCTTGAGAGTCAGCGTGTCCCCCGGAACGACCTGCTTCTTGAACTTTGCATTCTTTATAGCTCCGAAAACAGCCAGCTTGCCTTTGTTTTCCGGCATGGAAAGCACCGCTATACCGCCTGCCTGCGCGAGCGACTCGACTATGAGGACCCCGGGCATTATAGGTCTGCCCGGAAAATGTCCCTGAAAATAATACTCGTCTTCCGTCACGAATTTAGTAGCGACGATGGACTTGCCGACTTCCATCTCTTCCACCTGATCGACCAGGAGGAACGGCTCTCTGTGAGGAAGCACTTCCTTTATCTGTTCTTTGTTCATCAACATTTAAACTGCCTCCTTGCCGGCTATTCGCCCCTGTATTTCTTCATCAGCAGAGTTCCGTTGTGTCCGCCGAATCCCAGCGAGTTCGAAAGCACGTATTCGAGATCCGCTTCTCTGCCTGTGTTAGGAACGTAGTCGAGGTCGAGCTCAGGATCCTGGTTCTGCAGACCGACCGTAGGCGGAATGAAGCCCTCCACGATAGCCTTTGCACAGATAACTGCCTCAAGTCCTCCTGCAGCTCCGAGCAGATGTCCCGTCATGCTCTTAGTCGAGCTTACAGGCACTTTCGTGTCGTCTCCGAACACTTTCTTGATAGCGATCGTCTCGAATGCGTCGTTGTAAGGTGTACCTGTTCCATGAGCGTTGATGTAGTCAACGTCCTCAGGCTTGATGCCTGCATCATCGAGCGCCATCCGGATAGCCTTTGCCGCACCTGTTCCCTCAGGGTCAGGTGATGTGATGTGGTATGCGTCCGACGTTGCACCGTATCCTGCGATCTCTCCATAGATCTTCGCCCCTCTTGCCTTTGCATGCTCGAGCTCTTCGAGGATCAGGAAACCTGCGCCTTCTCCGAGTATGAATCCGTTCCTCTCAACGTCAAACGGGATCGATGCTCTGTCAGGGTCTGTAGTCGTGTTCATCGCTGTCATGTTCGCGAAGCCTGAGAATGAAACAGGTGCCAGCACTGATTCTGCGCCGCCTGCCATGATGACATCGTTATATCCGTGCTTGATGTTCCTGTATGCTTCACCGATCGTGTGCGTGCCTGATGCACAAGCCGAAACTATACCGAAGCTCGGGCCTTTTGCATTGAATTCCATGGAAATATTCCCTGCGATAGCGTTCGGCATCATCATAGGGACCAGCAGGGCGGATGCTCTCGCCATGTTGCCCTTCTTGATGCACTTCGTGACTTCGCTTTCCAGTGTGGCGATACCGCCGATACCTGTGCCGCCGTAGATGCCGAATCTGTCAGGGTCAACGTTTTCCCCGCTCACGATGCCGCTGTCCGCAACAGCCTCCCTTGCTGCAACGAGTGCGTACTGATCCGCGATATCCAGTCTCTTTGCAGCTCTCTTGTCGCCGAAATCAAAATCCTTGACTTCTGCTGCCAGCGTCACCTTGTGGCCTTCTGTGTCAAATCTCGTGATCGGCGCGATACCGTGCTTTCCGGCTTTTATCGACGCCCACATTTCATCTATATTGTTTCCTACAGGGGAAACGACTCCGAGTCCTGTTACGACAACTCTTCTTTCCATTTGAGTTCCTCCTTGAAAAATCCTGTGTTACATTATTATCCCGCCGTCTACGCTGATGACCTGTCCCGTGATATATGATCCCATATCCGAGGCGAGGAAAAGCGCAGTGTTCGCGATGTCTTCGGGCTGTCCGAGCCTTCCCAGCGTGATGTTCTTCGCAGCTGCTTCCTTCTGTTCATCTGTGAGCACTGCAGTCATATCGGTTTCGATGAATCCCGGTGCGATCGCATTCACTCTTATGCCGCGTCTTCCGAGCTCTTTCGCTGCCGAAAGCGTCATGCCGACAATTCCGGCTTTCGATGCGCTGTAGTTCACCTGCGCAGGGTTGCCCTTGAGTCCCGAGACTGACGCCATGTTGATGATGACGCCGCTTCTCTTCTTGACCATGAGTGCCGAGAGTTCTTTCATCATGTAAAACGCACCGTTCAGGTTTGCGTTTATTACTTTTGTAAAGTCTTCAGCGTCCATTCTCATCATCAGTTTATCGTTGGTGATGCCTGCGTTGTTGACGAGTATATCCACCTTCTTGTCGAAATCTGTCTTTATAAGTTCTGCGACTTTCTTTGCGGTTTCCGGATCTGCGACGTCGCCTTTCACTACGCGGACCTGCGTGCCAAGCGTTCCGAGCTCGGCTGCAGTCTTTTCCGCTTCGGCGTCGTTGCTCCTGTAGCAGAGCACGACGTTCGCGCCGTTTTCACAGAAAATCTTCGCGATAGCCTTGCCGATCCCTCTGACTCCGCCTGTCACTACTGCTGTTTTTCCTTTTAACATATATGTCCTCCTGTATGTGCTGAAATATGTGCCGCTCGTGCCGCACCATGTGCGGTACGGTGCGCATGACCCTCCGGCGCCCACGCATCTGTAAACCTGTGTGCACCCGTGTCTGCGCTGCGCCTAGAGCATTTCTGCGAGCTTCTGCACAGTTTCGTTCAGTGTCTCCACGTTTTCTACATTGAGCGCCGCGATCTCAGGGCATGTTTTTTTCGTAAGCCCCGTCAGCGTATGTCCCGGACCTGCTTCCACGATAGCCTTGACGCCGTCGGCTTCGAATCTCCTGATGATCTCTTCCCAGTAAACAGGGCTCATCGCCTGCTTTGCCAGCATGTCCGTAAGGTAAGCGCCTGCATCTTTTCCATCGAAGTCCTTCATGATGTCGTCTGCAGTGACATTTGCATAAACCGTCTTCTCCGGAGCCTTCAGGTCAGCTGCAAGCAGAACATCTCTGAGCTTTTCTGCTGCCGGGATCATCATAGGACTGTGAAAAGCCGTGCTCACTCCGAGCGGGATCGCTTTTACACCTTTTGCCTTCGCGGCTCTTCTGAAGCGCTTCAGCGCCGCCTTGTCTCCTGCGACTACTGTCTGCACCGGCGAATTGAAGTTCACGCCCTCGAGGATACCGTCCTCCCTTGCTTCTTCGACTGCCTCCAGGATCGCCTGTCTGTCGCCGATACCTGCCGCCATGCCGCCCTTTGCATTGCCTTCCTCGTCAAGACCTGCCTGCTGCATCAGCACGCCTCTCTTGGAAACTATGTCGATGCCTTTGCTGATCTCGTCTATCGCTCCTGCTGCAGTCAGCGCTGAATATTCTCCGAGGCTGAAGCCTGCCAGTGCGGTGATCTCCAGCTTGTCTGCGATGCCCTGCTTTTTGAGCTCTGCGAGCAGCGCTTCATAAGCTGCCATCGTTGTCGTGTATATCGTCGGCTGGGTGACGTGCGTCTGCTTGAGGGTATCCGCATCGCCGTTGAAGCACCAGTCTTTCACCTGGTCTCCCGCCATGTCGAATACTGCCTTTGCTTCGGGATAAGTCTCGTAGAGATCCTTTCCCATGCCGCTATACTGTGCGCCCTGCCCTGCAAATACTATTCCTATCTTCATAAACTTCTGCCGCCTCCTTAAACATTTCTTCTATCATCTCTGCTGCAGGCTGTTCTTTCTTCACGAGGCCTGCGATCTGTCCCGACATGATATTCCCGTTGTCTGCATCTCCATTCACCACTGCTGCCGCGAGGGTGCCTGTGCAGAGTTCATTGATCTCCTCTTCAGGAGCGTTCTTCTTCTCGAGTGAAAGTATCTTTCTTGCGAGCTTGTTCTTGATTATTCTTACAGGGTGTCCGGTGCTCCTGCCCGTAGCCACTGTCGATGAATCCTTCGCTTTCAGGATCGCGTCTTTGTATCCCTGATGTATGATGCATTCGTCTGCAACGAGGAATCTCGTTCCCACCTGCACTCCTTTAGCTCCCAGCATGTATGCCGCTGCGATACCTCTTCCGTCCGCAATGCCGCCTGCCGCGATGACCGGGATATCCAGCGCATCGACCATCTGCGGGATCAGCGCCATGGTCGTAGTCTCACCGACGTGACCGCCTGCCTCCGTTCCTTCTGCAACTACCGCGTCTGCACCTGCGCGCGCTACTCTCTGCGCCAGTGTGACGTTGGCTACTACAGGAATGACTCTGATGCCTGCTTCCTTGAGCTTTGCTATATATTTGCCCGGATTTCCCGCGCCTGTAGTCACGACGGCGACTTTCTCCTCGCACACTACGTCCATCAGCTCGTCAACATTGTCTGCAAGCAGCATGATATTGACACCAAACGGCTTATCTGTCATTTCTCTTGTCTTCTTTATCTGGTCCCTGAGCCAGTCTGCGCTCTGACCGCCGGCTGCGATTATCCCAAGTCCGCCGCCGTTGCTGACTGCCGCTGCCAGACTGCATTCTGCGATCCTTGCCATAGCCCCCTGAATGATCGGGTATTCTGTTCCTAAGATCTCGCAAACATTCACCATATCGTACCTCCTCATCTGTTCTGATCTCTGTTTTGATGTGCGGTTTGATCCGCACTGCTATTGTTAACTTTTTTTAGTTTTATATTCAAATACTTTGATAGTCAAACTATTTATATGATACTATTTCTGCGCATTTTCGTCAAGGAAAGGATTCGCACATGGCTGGATGGCAAACGCTGTATGGAGCGGCGGGCAAAGAGCGGCGGCGATCGGTGCGCGTAGCAGGCAATCGGCGTGCGGTGAACGGCCGTGATCGGTGCGCGAAGCAGGTAAGCGGCGGGCGGCGCAGGCGATCGGCGGGCGATGAGCGGCAAGCGGAGCGGCGCAGGCGATCGGCAATCGGCGTGCGGCGCAGGCAATCGGAGTCGCCCGGTGTCTGTCGCAACGATTTCAGCCATAAATCGCTCATATCTGCAGGTCTATGGCGGAAAAATGGAAATCCTCTTCCTTTGAAACGTCGTCTGCATGATCTTCTGATGAGCTGCCAGCTCACGTATGCTCTCATTTCAGCCATATGATAAAATTTAGAAGGAGTTATGGCTGAAATATGGAAATCCACATCCAGTTGCCGCTATGGATCACGCTGCGAAAAAGCCACTGCCGATCTCGAACAGACTGAAATTTACATTTTTCAGCCACAGCAACATATAAAACACCTGATTACGGCTGAAATCGCTGCGACAAACTGCAGATCTCACAGGCTCAGCTTAAAGAGAGTGCAGTGCATGAGCGGAGCGTAACGAATGCGCCATCGACCCGGAGAATCGCATAGCGATCCCGGGAAATATTACAGCCGATATTTACCACCACCTAAAAATACCAATGACTCGCTCATCAAAGCAAATCATTGGTACTCTGAAATTTTCAAATCTTACAGCACTGGCCGATGACAGCTGACAAATCCAGCTCCGGCCATCCCATCATGCGATTATTTCCAGCAGTTCTTCCGGCTTCTGTATTATGTAGTCCGGTGCGGCTTCACCGAGTTCTTCTTTTGTCATGCCGCGAAGCGCCAGCGACCATGAAACCAGTGTCGACCGCACGCCTGCATTCTTTGCACAAAGAAGATCAAAAAGCGTATCGCCCAGCATTATAGATGTTTCCGGCGAAGACCCCAGCTTTTCCAGGGTGATGTTTATCGGAGCCGGATCGGGTTTGTGCCTGTCTGTGTCATCCGCGGTCAGGACCGCATCGAACAGATCCTTTATCTCATATTTTTCAAGTCCCTGCATAGTCGTGTTGTAAAGACGTGATGTTACGAGTCCAGTCTTGTATCCTCTGCGCTTCACTTCTGTAAGCAGCTCCCTCATCCCCGGGAACAGGTCTATCAGTTCGCCGAAATTATCACGGTGAAAACTCCTGTAAACTTCGAGCGCTTTCTCCGCCGGCACTTCAGGGAAGAATTTTTTCATCGTCAGTTCGAGAGGCTCACCGAATGTCTTCACTATGGTTTTCTGGTCTGCCTCTCTGCCCCTGAGCGTCCTGAATGTGTGCTGCCAGGACATCAGGATCACGTTGTTCGTATCCATCACAGTGCCGTCAAAATCAAAAAGCACTGTATCTATCTTGTTCATCAGTCATGCCCTCCATCATTTGACATCATTTGAGCTTCATAGTCAGCCCTATCTTCTGCTTTTCTCTGTCGATGCTTATTATCCTGACCTTTACGGTATCACCTACCGAAACGACATCCATAGGATGGCTGATGTACTTGCGGCTCATCTGTGAAATATGCACGAGTCCGTCGTTCTTGACGCCGATATCGACGAATGCACCGAAATCGACGACGTTTCTCACCGTTCCTTCAAGCTCCATGTCGAGCTTCAGATCGTCAAATGATTTGACGTCGTTTCTGAACACTACCGGCGGCGCGTCTTCACGCGGGTCTCTGCCCGGTTTTTTCATCTCGGCCACGATATCCGTCAGCGTCGGCACCCCTGCATCGAGGTCGGCAGCCATCCTTTCGATCGCTTTTTTCATATTTCTCTTAGGCTTTTCTTCTTTTGCGGAAAGCTCTGCAAGTGCCGCTAAGCCCTTGGCTCTCTTCTTCGGCTGTGCAGTTTTTTCCTCTTTGCCGTAAACCGCCCAGATCTTGTCGTCTATGTCAGGGATCCCGCCTTTTTTGAGATCGTCCTTCTCTATGCCGAGCTTTTCGAGCATCGATTCTGCCACTTTGTACGACTCAGGATGCACCGAAGTGCTGTCCAGCGGATTTTTCCCGCCCGAGATCCTGATGAATCCTGCACACTGATTGAACGTCTTCTCTCCGAGCTTTGCGACTTTTTTCAGTTCTTTGCGCTCTTTGAAAACGCCGTTCTGCTCTCTGTATGCGACTATGTTGCTCGCGATGCCCATGTTGATGCCCGCGACATGTGACAGCAGCGAAGGCGACGCGGTATTGAGCTCGACCCCGACTCTGTTCACGCAGTCCTCGACTACATTATCGAGTGCGTTTTCCAGCAGTCCCTGGTTGATATCATGCTGATACTGCCCTACGCCGATGCTCTTTGTCGGTATCTTCACGAGTTCTGCCAGCGGATCCTGAAGTCTTCTTCCGAGTGACATCGCACCCCTGACTGTGACATCAAGATCCGGATATTCCTCTGTTGCGAGCTTTGAAGCAGAATACACCGATGCGCCCGCTTCATTTACTATCGTGTAGCTGATATCGCGTCCCGACTTCTTTATGAAATCGGCTACGACTTCTTCCGTCTCTCTTGAGGCTGTGCCGTTGCCTATGACGATCGTATTGATCCTGAATTTGTCAGCAAGCTTGCCGAGCACCGCTTCCGTGCCCTTTATATCCTTCTTCGGCTCAGTCGGAAATACTGTCGTGTACGCGAGAAGCTTCCCTGTCTCGTTGAGGACTGCGACTTTGCAGCCCGTCCTGTAGCCCGGGTCGATGCTGATTATGCGCGCACCCTTGACCGGCGGCACCATCAGGAGCTTTTCTGTATTTTTCGCAAAGACCTTGACCGCTTCAGCCTCGGCTCTCTCTGTCAGCATGTTCCTGAGCTCGCGCTCTGATGCAGGCGCCATCAGCCTTTTGTATGCGTCCGCGATGGTCTCCTCGAGAAGCGGTCTGAAAATCGACTTTTCGTTGGTTATCACCGCTTCCTGAATGATCTTTTCCATCTTCTCCGCATCGGTCTGGACTTTTACCTTGAGCTTCTTTTCCTTTTCGCCTCTGTTGATCGCGAGTATCCTGTGATTCGGGATCTTTGCCGCGCCCTCGCTGTATTCGTAGTACATTTCGTACACGGTCTTCTCTTCCGGGTCGGCTGCCTCGGTCACTATGACTCCCGAGTCGTGCGTTTTTTCACGGATCGCCGCAGTCAGCTCCGGATCGTCCGATATCATCTCGGCGATGATGTCGCATGCGCCCTTTATCGCTTCGTCTGCAGTCGCAACGCCTTTTTCTTCGCTTATGAAAGGCTGTGCAAATTCCTGCGGTGTGCCGCTTTCCTCTTTCTGTTCACGGAAAACCGCGGCAAGCGGTTCGAGGCCTTTTTCTCTCGCTTTCGAAGCTCTCGTCGCTTTTTTCTTCTTGTATGGTTTATACAGGTCTTCGACACGCTGCAGAACTTCCGCTTCTTCGATCTGCGCACGCAGCTCCTCCGTGAGTTTGCCCTGCTCCTCTATCAGTCTTATTACTTCGTCTTTTCTCTCCTGCAGGTTTCTCAGATATGTGAGCCTTTCATCCATATCTCTGAGGACAACGTCGCTCAGGCCGCCTGTCGCTTCTTTTCTGTAACGTGCTATGAACGGGATGGTGTTCCCCTCGTCGATAAGTGCAACGGTCTGCTGCACCTGTGATTCTCTGAGCTGAAACTCTCTCGCTATCGTTTCGATGATATTCACTGGCCTGCTACTCCTTCTGCTTTAATTTTTCATTTATAAAGTAATCGATGTCTCCATCCATAACGGCATCGACATTGCCGACTTCTGCACCAGTCCTGTGATCCTTTACCATAGTGTACGGATGGAAAACGTACGATCTTATCTGGCTGCCCCATGTTATCTGGCTGTAGTCGCCCTTGAGCTCGTCGAGGTTTTCTTTCTTTTCCTGCTCCTTGAGCTCGATCAGCTTTGACATCAGCAGCTTCATCGCGGTCTCTCTGTTCTGGTGCTGCGATCGCTCGTTCTGGCACGTCACGACGATGTTTGTCGGGATATGCGTTATCCTGATCGCCGAGTCCGTCTTGTTTACGTGCTGACCGCCGGCGCCGCTGGATCTGAACGTATCGATCCTCAGATCGTCGCTGCTGATCTCAACTTCTTCATCGTCATCTATCTCCGGGACCACATCCAGCGATGCGAATGATGTATGCCTTCTGCCGGACGAGTCGAACGGTGATATACGCACGAGTCTGTGAACGCCTTTTTCGTTTTTAAGATATCCGTAGGCATATTCGCCCTCGACCAGAAGTGTCGCGCTCTTTATGCCTCCCTCGGTATCCTCCTGCATATCGACCAGCTTAGACTTGAAGCCTTTCTTCTCGCACCATCTCGTGTACATCCTGAAAAGCATCTCTGCCCAGTCCTGCGCGTCTGTGCCGCCGGAGCCTGCATGCACTGAAATGATCGCGTTGTTCCTGTCATACTTGCCGTCGAGCAGCGTCCTGAGTCTAAGATCGTCCAGCGCTGCGGAAAGCTTTGCACATGCGTCCTCTGCTTCCTTGGCGAGGTCCTCGTCCTGCTCTTCATCGGCCATCTCTACCATGACTTCGAGGTCTTCAAGCTGTCCGTTCAGACTCTCGAG
The DNA here is from genome assembly GCA_934247125.1 of uncultured Clostridia bacterium. GTDB lineage: Bacteria > Bacillota > Clostridia > Peptostreptococcales > Anaerovoracaceae > Lentihominibacter. Next base: position 3,767 of record CAKQIZ010000036.1, on the reverse strand, counting down.
CTCCGAAAGCTTGCCTTCGATGGACTTCTTTTCTTTCATGTATTTCTGAGCGGAATCCGGGTCGTCCCAGAAGTCGCTCCTGTTCATTTCATTTTCTATTTTCTCGAGTCGTTCTTTGAGCCCTGCCGGGTCAAAGGGACTCACCTGCCTCTTTTAACAGCGTCTGCAGTGCAGGTATCTGACCTTTTATCTGGTCAAGCTGTATCATTGTCTCACTTCCTTTTCAGTTTTATATGGTGCGGCCGCGGTCGCGGCCGGAATAGTTAAGCCCTTATCTCGTTTTCAACGAGCTACTCGCGGGGAGTCGTCCTTGCGTCGTTGGTCACCACGGGCTGTAGCCCTGTGACATTCACGTTCGGGCTGCTAGCCACTCTCTGCGTTCGTGGGCATCCCTTGCGAAAATTTCGCTTGCTGCTCGTTACCTCGCAGAGCAAAATGTTTTGACGGGGGGGACACTCCAGCCGCTCTATCTCGTTTTCAACGAGCTACTCGCGGGGAGTCGTCCTCCCGCAGCAGTGTTTGTATTTCTTGCCGCTGCCGCATGGGCACGGGTCGTTTCTGCCTACTTTAGGGGCGTCTCTTCTGACGGTCTGCTGTTTATGTTCTCTTTCGGGAACGACTGCGCCTGCGGGCATGTCCTGACCGCCTGACATCACTGCATCTTCGTCGAATTCATCTTTCCTGCTCTCGCCGGTACCGATGACATCTTTTCTCTCTGTAGTAGTCTGGACTGTAACATTGTAGCAGAACTTCACGAAATCTTCCTTGATGGAACTGATCAGCAGTTCGAACATGTCGAAGCCTTCCTGAGCGTATGCCGCTGCAGGGTCCTGGCCGCCGAGTCCTCTAAGTCCGATACCGCTCTTGAGCTGATCCATCGCATCGATGTGATCCATCCACTTATTATCCACGACTCTTATAAGGATCATTCTCTCGACTTCTCTGAGACGCTCCTCTCCGATCTCTTCTTCCTTAGCCTTGTAGAGATCCTCAAAGTCTGCATACAGACCAGTCTTGAGACTTTCCTCATCCATATCCGCAAGCGTTTCCCTGTCAAAGTCGAGCGGCTCGAATGCCGGAGTGATCTTCCTCAGACCTTTGTTTATCGTCTCGAAATCCCATTCCTCTGCGAATTTTGAAGCCACGACCACAGGATCCACCACTTCATCGATCAGCTGGTGAGTCATCGAAACGAGATCCTCTCTGAGATTTTCTCCAAACAGGACCTTCTTACGCTCGCCGTAGATTATCTCACGCTGCTTGTTCATTACGTTGTCGTACTGCAGCACGTATTTTCTTATGGAAAAGTTCTTGCCTTCCACTTTCTTCTGAGCGTTTTCGATCTGCTTAGTTATCATCTTCGCTTCTATGGCCTCGTCTTCTTCGACGCCGAGTCGCTGTATGATATTCTGCATCCTTTCACCGCCGAAAAGTCTCATAAGATCGTCTTCAGTAGAGATGCAGAACTGCGTCTGACCAGGGTCTCCCTGTCTTCCCGAACGCCCTCTGAGCTGGTTGTCTATACGTCTGGATTCGTGGCGCTCAGTACCTATGATGTAAAGGCCGCCGAGCTCTACCACTTTCTCCTGCTCAGCCTTTCTCTCTTCCTTGTATTTTTCAAGAAGCTTTCTGTACTCTTCGCGCGCCTTGAGCAGTTCTTCATCGTCGCTCTGCACGAAGCTCGCTGCAAATGCTATCGCATCCTCGTCGTAGCCGTTTGCAGCCATTTCCTTCTTTGCCTCAAATTCCGGATTTCCTCCGAGTATGATGTCGGTACCTCTTCCGGCCATATTCGTCGCGATCGTTATCGCGCCGAGACGTCCTGCCTCTGCGATGATCTGCGCCTCTTTTTCATGCTGCTTCGCATTCAGGACATTGAAATCCTTTATACCTCTCTTTTTGAGAGCATTCGCGATGAGTTCCGACTTTTCTATGGAAATCGTACCTACGAGTACCGGCTGGCCTTTCTTGTGTGCCTCTTCTACTCTGTCCACGATCGACTTGTACTTGCCCTTTTCCGTCGCATAAACAGCATCCTGCAGGTCGTTTCTGACAACAGGCTTGTTCGTCGGGATCACCACTACGTCCATGTTGTAGATGTCTCTGAATTCGCTTTCCTCGGTCTTCGCCGTACCTGTCATGCCTGCGAGTTTCTGATACATTCTGAAGTAGTTCTGCAGCGTTATAGTTGCAAGTGTCTTCGATTCCGAACGCACCAGCACGTTTTCCTTAGCTTCGATCGCCTGATGGAGCCCGTCGCTGTATCTTCTTCCGAACATCAGACGTCCCGTAAACTCATCGACGATAACGATCTCGCCGTCTTTTACGATATAGTCTACATCACGCTTCATCATGTTTCTGGCTTTCAGAGCCTGCAGCACGTGATGGTTTATTTCCATATTTTCCGGATCCGAGAAGTTCTCCACACCGAAATACTTTTCGCACTTTTCCACACCTTCATCGGTGAGCGCGATCTGCTTGTCTTTTTCTTCTATCGTAAAGTCGTCCTCTACCTTCAGCGTTCTGACGAATCCGTCTGCACGCTTGTACATATCTGTCGACTTGTCGCCTTTTCCCGAAATGATCAGCGGTGTTCTCGCCTCATCGATCAGGATGGAGTCGACTTCGTCGATGATGGCATAGTTGAGCTCGCGCTGCATCATAGCTTCCTTGTAAACGACCATATTGTCACGCAGGTAGTCGAAACCGTATTCGTTGTTCGTTCCATATGTTATATCTGCGAGATAAGCCGCGCGTCTTTCTTCTTCCGAAATGCCGTGTATCACACATCCTACTGTAAGCCCGAGGAATGTGTAAAGCTTGCCCATCCACTCCATGTCTCGCTTTGCCAGGTAGTCATTGACTGTAACGACGTGCACGCCTTTTCCTTCCAGCGCGTTCAAATATGCCGGGAGCGTCGCAACGAGAGTCTTACCTTCACCTGTCTTCATTTCGGATATCCTGCCCTGGTGAAGCACGATACCGCCTATTACCTGCACGTAGAAGTGTTTCATTCCCAGACTTCTCCATGCTCCTTCACGGCATACTGCAAAGGCTTCCGGCAGGATATCGTCGAGCGTTTCGCCGCCTTCCTGCACGCGTTTCTGAAATTCCGCAGTCTTCTCACGAAGCTGATCGTCCGTCAGTGCCTGCATTTCCTCGTCATAAGCCATGACTTTATCTGCTATTTTCGAGACTTTTTTTACTTCTTTTTCATTAAGATCTCCAAAGATCTTTTCCATCAATCCCATCTATATTCTCCTTTCATTAGTGTGTCGATCGCAGATCGACATCAGGTTATACCCTTGTGGTGTTTCATTAATTTGTCGGTCAAAGACCGACATATAGGTTATCCTTTAGGGTTTCATTAATTTGTCGGTCAAAGACCGACATTAAGGGCACACCCTTGTGGTGTTTCATCAGTGTGCCGACTGTAAGTCGACATCAGGTCATCCTCTCGCCTTTTTCCCTGCAGCGCCGTTATCGGCGTCATCTCCGGCTTCTTCGACCTTGAGATTTATCTCTATCGCCTTGCGCCCGTCCGCCTTGGTGACCCTCACCTTCAGCTTCTTGCCGCCTGCGATTTCCTCAAACGAATCATTCTTTTCCGGAAGTTTGTCCAGCTTTTCCACTACCCAGCCGTTCACAGTTACCGCATCAGAATCGTCATCGATCTTCAGATAGTCGAAGACCTTGTTGATGTTGGCACTGCACTTTACACGGTAACTGCCGTTTTGCAGCGGCATCACGTTCTTCGAAAGCACGAC
>CAKQIZ010000035.1 GCA_934247125.1 uncultured Clostridia bacterium | reverse complement strand
TCTGTAACTGGATTATATCATTTCCGGCTTTCTCAGTCAATGATTACTTTAAAGCTTTAAAGCGTGAATCAGTGTGGATCAGCGTGCAGTGAGCGAGATATACCGACCTCATCAGAACAGGCTGAGAGCTTTTTCGAGCTGTGCGTCAGTGCTGCTGTCTTCCTCGTTTTTCACTTCGTAATCAGGCTTCACACCCTTCTTGTGTATCTTGCTGCCGTCCGGAGAGAAGTACTGCATTATCGTGAGCTTTATCGCCGATCCGTCGGAAAGCTCGGCTGTCGACTGTATCACGCCTTTGCCGTATGTATTCTGACCTACCAGCTTGAACCCGTTGTCCTGAAGGGCTGCAGCCAGTATCTCCGATGCGCTCGCACTGTTTTCATTCACCAGCACCACTGTGTTGAGGTCTGTCTTGCCGTCTTCGGCATCGTAGTCGTTCCTGTTCTTGTTTTTATCTTCTACATATGCTACGACACCCTCATCGAGGAACTGGTCTGCCACTTCGACTGCTGCATCTACCAGGCCGCCGCCGTTATCGCGCAGATCGAGCACGAGATTCTTAGCCCCCTTGTCTTCGATCTCTTTGAGAGCTTTTCTGAAATCGTCCCCTGTAGATTCTATGAATGAAGATATGCCGATATAGCCTGTGCTGTCGTCGAGCATCTTGTATTCGACGCTGTGCTGCGTTATCTTCGCTCTCGTCAGCGTGACTTTATCTTCCTTCCCGTTTCTGGAATATGTGATCGTCACCTTGGTGCCTTCGTCTCCGCGTATAGCATTCGCTATCAGCTCCAGATCGTCGAATTCCCTGTCGTCGACTTTGAGAAGTATATCACCGGCCTTCATCCTGGCTTTTTCCGCCGGAGAATCCTTTGATACAGACACTACTGTAAAGCTGCCGTCATCTGCTTCTGCAAAAGTCAGGCCCACACCGGAATATTCACCTGTTGCCGAGGCCTTCCAGCTATTGTATTCATCAGCAGTCATATAGCTCGAATACGGATCGTCGAGTCCCGACACTAGTCCCTTGCATGCTCCTTCGAGCAGCGCATCATCATCCACATCTGAATAATAGTTCTTGTTTATCGTTTCATAAAGGTTTTCCAGCTTGCTGTATCTTTTATATACATCCGACATCTCGTCGTAGTCCTTCTTTGACATCTTGACGTATCCCAGTGCTCCGTTGAATACGGCTGCACATGCTCCGCCTGTCACCACACTTCCCGCAAGGAATGCCGCCACGATGCAGATCACAAATTTCTTTTTTTTCATCTCCGTCACATTACCTCCTCAATAACAAACTGTACGCTTTCTCTACCCATCCATTCCTTTATATTTATCGTGCCTGTGATATCGACCGGACCTCCGGACGAAAGCAGGTCTGCATTTTCTCCGGCTTCCCTGAAAAGTATGCAGTCCGCTCTGCTGCCGTCAGACGCCACTGCCGTGAATCCGGCATGTTCCGCATCATCTCCCATGAATCTGAGATTTGAGACAGTCACGTCGCACATCCTGAACACAGGTCTCGGGTTTGCCTGCCCGTACGGCTGCAGCTTTTCAAGACCCCGTGCCAGCTCCATGGTGAGTTCTCCCGGCGTTATCGTCTCGTCCCACACTGTCTGCACATCGAACATGTGCGGCTCTTTGTCAAGCATAAGCTGCACTTCCCTGTTCAGCTCGCTCCTCAGGATCTCGAGATTTTCTTTTTTCATCAGAAAACCGCACGCGCTCCTGTGTCCGCCGAATCTCCTGAAAAGGCTGTCGTGCCGTTTGAGCAGCGCGAATATGTCTATGCTCTCGATGCTGCGCCCCGTGCCCTTGAGATCGTCTTCTCCCGATGGCGTCACTATTATCACCGGCCTGTTAAGAGTCTCCTTGATCTTTCCCGCAACGATGCCTGCTATGCCTTCATGTATGTCTTCCATATCGAGGACGATGAAATTCTCAGTCCCGCTGATCTTTTCCATGCACCGCTCGTATGCGTCGTTCTGCTTCGCCTTTCTCTCAGCGTTGAACCTGACCAGCTCCGCGACCTTGGTTTCGATCTTGCTGCTGTCTTCTGCCAGGAAAAGCTCCACAGCTTCCTTCGCATGTGCCATTCTGCCTGCCGCATTTATATGAGGCGCTATCCCGAAAGCGATGTTTCCCGATGTGACAGTTCTGAGTGATATAGCTTCCACAAGTCTTTTCAGCGACTTGCGCCTGCCTTCGTTGATCCTCATCAGTCCGTATTTCACGATCGTCCTGTTCTCGTCTGTGAGCGCCACTATATCACCCACAGTACCTATCGCCGCCAGATCGAGCACGTCATTTATCACGCTTTTGGGCAGTCCCGTCTTCCTGCATATCGCCTGCACCATCTTGAACGCTATACCGCACCCCGCCAGTTCTCTGAAAGGATATCCACATTCCTTCTGCTTCGGATTGATCAGTATGCAGTCGGCCTTCACATCTTCGATGCTGTGGTGGTCGGTCACGATCACCTTCATTCCAAGCCTTTTAGCATACTCGACTTCCTCGTACGACACACTGCCGCAGTCCACTGTTATGATAAGATCCGCACCGTCGTCCTTTATACGCGATACCGCCTCCATGTTGAGGCCATATCCTTCGCTGAACCTCGACGGGATATAATATGTAAAATTGTCCGTCAGCATGCTCAGAACATGCGACAGTATGCATACGGACGTCACTCCGTCAGCGTCATAATCTCCGTATATGCATATCCTTTTCCCCGAATTTATTTCCGACAACAACAAATCCACTCCCGCCTCCATGTTAAGAAGCAGGAATGGATCGTATGTTTTCTTTGGTCTGTCTGACAAAAATTCGGAAATGTCTTCTTCTGATGATACCCCTCTCTTGCTCAGGATATCCTTCAGGATCTCTTCTGCTGTTTTCATATATTTCTTTCCTGTCCGATTTTTGTTTTTGATGCCTGTTTTATGCCTGTCTCCCTGTTACAGTATGTAATTCAGAGGATCCACCTGGACACCGTCGAGTATCACTTCGAAGTGACAGTGCGGTCCTGTGGAATATCCGGTGGAGCCTATGTAAGCTATCGTCTGACCTCGCGAAACCTGCTGTCCGACGCTCACGTTAAGGCTCGAGTTGTGACCGTAAAGTGTCACCACACCGCCGCCATGGTCGATCTGCACACAGTTTCCGTAACCGCCGTACCATCCTGCATATATGACTCTGCCCGGATTTGCCGCTACCACGCTTGAGCCGTACGATGCGCCGATATCGACTCCTGTATGACCTCTTCCCACACCGAAAATAGGATGTGTTCTCCATCCGAATATCGATGTTATGTTGCCTGTCCCGACGCTCGGTACAGGCCATGCCATAGCTCCGCCCGTATATGATGAACTGCTGCTGGAGCTTCCGTTGTTCACTGCATTCTGGGACATGGCTGCGGCATCAGCCTTGAGGCTGTCCAGCATCTTCTGAGTCTCAGTGTTCGATGCCGAGATCTCAGCTTTCTGCTTCTCTACTGTCGCCTTGTTTTCCTCCAGTGAACTCTTTTCACTTTCAGCAACTTTCTTGGACTCATTGAGCTCAGACTGGAGTTTCTCGACTTCCTTCTTTTTCTTGTCTATCTCGTTGTATGCGTCCTGAAGTCCTGTCAGCACTTCCTTGTCGCTCGAGTATACCTTCTCGACCATATCGAGGTTTGTCAGGAATTCCGTGAAGCTGCCGGAATCGAGCAGTACATCGAGGAATCCGATCGTCCCGTTCTTGTACATGTTCCTGAGTCTGCTTCCCAGATTGTCGTTCTGCACCTGGACTTTATCTTCAGCCTCCTTCAGCTCTGCCTCGAGAGTCGTCAGCTTCGCTTCGCCCTCGCTTATAGCTGCATCCAGCTGATTTATGCTGTCCTGCATGCTCTGTATGTTCTTTTCAAGATCAAGCATCTGCGACGCCAGATCGCTTTCCTTGGACTGCCCTTCCTTGAGCTGGCTTTCCTTCTGCTTTATCTGATCTCTTATCTCGCTCAGCGAAGCCGCACTGGCAACTGAAGTCTGCATGCACATAAGAAATGCCATAAGGACTGCCATGATGATCATCAACCGTTTCTTTCTCATACCTCTTCCTCCTGCTGACTGTTTTGTCTGCTGTTTTTGTAATTACAACGCTTTCTCCTGCTGTTTCAAATGTTTTTCTGCCTGTAACGGATGTTTGATGCTCTTTGCCGGACATACGTCTATCACGCATCAAGGAATTTTCTCATCGATATCATACTTCCGCATGCTCCTATGCTTATGCCAAGCGCCAGGAATATCCACGTAAAATTATATACGAGGAATCCGACCGGAACCATCGGCATCGACAGCACAGAAAGCAGCTGATCGCCTATCACCTTGACTATCTGCCTGTATATCAGCGCCGACAAACCTATCGATATGCCTGCCGAGATCACTCCTATTATGATCCCCTCAGCCAGGAACGGTCCCCGTATGAACCAGTTCGTCGCTCCCACATACTTCATTATATTTATCTCGTTCGCACGATTGAACACAGTAAGCTTGATCGTGTTCGAAACCACCACTATCGATACTATTATCAGGAATATCATCACCACTATGGCTGCGATCTGGATGAACTTCGTAGCTCCGAGCAGCTTGTCGACAGTGTCCTTGTAAAACTTGACATCCTCGACTCCGTCATATGTAGCCGCTTTTTCAGCCAGCGAATCCGCCTTTTCCAGATCACCTATCATTATCACGACCGAATTCGGGAGCGGATTATCCTGGAGGCTGTTCAGCAGATAACCGTTCTCGCCCCATCTCGTCTTGAATTCCGCCATGGCATCTTCCTTGCTCTTGTAGTATGCATCTTCGACCCCATCCTTAGTCCTCAGATCGTCGATGATCGTATCGGCCTGCTCCTCCGTAACGTCATCCTTCAGATACACTTCTATCGAATCGTAGTCCTGCTGTATCGTCTCTGCAGCAGTGTTCACGTTTATAACAAGAATGAAGAAAAGACTCAGTATCAGCAGCATGGCCGTGATCGCAAATATCGATGCCAGCGACATCGCTCTGTTTCTCAGCACCTGCAGAAAAGCCTGCTTCAGCGTGTAGAAAAATCGCCTTATCACCACTCATCGCCCCCTCTCCTGAATCTCGATCTGAACGTGCGCTTGCTCTGAAGCGTATCGTCAGTCATCTCCATTTCAGCAAGGGCTTCCTCATACCCGTATGCACCGAACTCGTCTCGCACTATCCTGCCTTTCTCTATAGCTATGACACGCTTGCCCATCTTATCGACGATGTCCTTGGCATGTGTCACCATCAGTATCGTTGTACCTCTCATATTGATCTGGTCGAGAAGCTGCATTATCTCCCATGCAGTATCCGGGTCAAGATTGCCCGTAGGCTCGTCTGCTATCAGTATCCTTGGCTTGTTGACTATCGCTCTTGCGATCACCACACGCTGCTGTTCGCCTGCAGAAAGCTCGTCCGGATATTTGTCAGCCTTTGAAGCTATCCCCACCATGCTCAGCACCTGAGGCACGTATTTTCTGATGAGCTTCTTTGGCTGGTGTATTATCTCCATTGCAAATGCCACGTTTTCATAGACCGTCTTTTTAGGAAGAAGTCTGAAGTCCTGGAATACTATGCCTATGTTTCTCCTGAGCTTCGGCACCTGCCTGTTCGACAGCGTCGTCACCTCGTTTCCCCTTACTTTGATACTCCCGGAATCCGCATCTATCTCCTTGAGGATCAGTTTTATAAAGGTCGATTTGCCTGCGCCGCTTGGTCCTACCAGGAAAACGAAATCCCCCTTGTTTATCTTTACCGAAACATTTTCAATACCTACATTCGACTTGTAATATTTCGTTACGTTGTTGAATACGATCATATGTCGTTTATGCCCCTTTCTATATTGCAAAACATACATTTTAATTTTACTATATGCGATAGTTCTTTTCAACTTTTTAAGGATATTTATGGGCTATATTATTTGAAACCCGCACATTTTCGTGAAGGTTATGTGAAAGCGGCAATTCATTTTTCCTATACATGATCAGTACTGTATCCTCAACTCTATCGTATCCGGCAGAGACTTGAGATCGGTCTTCACGACCTTGACCGGATATGTAAGTATCTGTGATATCGCAGTCTGCTTCTGCGGGTCTTCGAACAGGGCATAGACGATCAGATTTTCCTTCCCGTCTTTCTCTTCGAGAACCAGCTTTTTCACGCTGACACTGAATCCCGACGTCGGCTTCTCACCGCGTGTGACCACCACGTATACATCGTCATCTATCGCACATGCCAATGCCCTCTCGAGCGATCTGTACTCAGGTATCACGTCTGACACTATGTCATCCGGCATATCTTTCTTCGCTACTTCGCTGAAATCCACAGGTGTATCGCCGCCGATAAATCTTATGCACAATAGCACTGCGCAGACCAGCACGGCAGCAGCGATCCCCGCAGCCACGAGCTTTTTCTTTCCTCTCTGCAGCCCGCCGTTCCCGGTCTTTGCGCTGTCTTTCTCTCTGTTTATTTTCTTCAAAACAAAAACTCCTTTCCTCGTAATGATCCATACTAGAAATCTATTACGAAAAAAGGAGTTTATGACTCAGTATTTACAGCACCTGTGCCGGAATGCAGAGCCTTTACAGCAGTGACTTGACTGCAGCAATGATATCATCGCTCGTCATGCCGTACTTTTTCTTGAGTTCATCCGGCTTTCCTGACTCGCCGTATGTGTCGTGCTGTCCGACCATAGCCATCTTCACCGGTGCATTCTTTACAACTGCTTCTGCTACTGCGCTGCCGAGTCCGCCGATCACCGAATGTTCCTCTGCAGTGACTATAGCGCCTGTTTCCTTCGCAGCCTTTATGATGATCTCTTCATCGAGCGGCTTGATGGTGTGCATATCTATCACTCTCACATCAATGCCGTCCTTTGCGAGCGATCCAGCCGCCATAGCAGCTTCGTTCACCATTATTCCCGTAGCGATGACAGTGATGTCTTTTCCGTCTCTTACGACGTTCGCCTTTCCGATCGTTATCTCGTCGCTTTCCCTGTAAAATACAGGAACTGCCGCACGTCCGAGTCTGACATAGCACGGTCCGTACATAGCGACAGCCTGCTCCAGTAGCTTTGCCGCCGACACGCCGTCTGACGGGTTGATGACAGTCATGCCGGGGATGGTCCTCATAAGGGCGATGTCTTCAAAGGTCTGATGGCTCGCGCCGTCCTCACCTACGGTTATGCCTGCATGCGTAGCGCAGATTTTTACATTGGCCTTCGTATAGCCTATAGAATTCCTTATTATCTCAAATGCTCTGCCCGCAGCGAACATCGCGAATGTGCTCGCGCACACCGTCTTGCCCGAAAGCGCGATGCCTGCAGCTGCAGCGTAGAGGTTCTGCTCTGCGATACCCATGTTGAAAAATCTCTCAGGGTATGTCTTGCCGAACTCCGCAGTCTGTGTCGATTTGGAAAGGTCTGCATCCATGACCACCAGATCGGGATACTGCTCTCCCAGTTTTATCAGGGTCTTGCCATAAGCCTGTCTCGTTGCCATTTTGTCTGCCATTACATCGTACCTCCAAGTTCTGCTACTGCCTGTTTAGTTTCTTCATCGTTAGGCGCCTTGCCGTGCCAGCCTGCATTGTCCTCCATGAACGATACACCTTTGCCCTTTACGGTCTTTGCCACGATCATAGTCGGTTTTCCCTTGCATTCTCTGGCTTTTGCAAAAGCGTCCAGTATTTCTTCGAAATCATGTCCGTTTATCTCCAGGACATTCCATCCGAAAGCCCTGAATTTGTCTGCTACAGGCGCTACGGTCATGACGTCCTCGTTCTTTCCGTCGATCTGGAGCCCGTTGTAATCCAGGATGCCCACCATATTGTCAAGCTTGTAATGAGCAGCGGACATAGCTGCCTCCCACACGATACCTTCCTGGATCTCGCCGTCTCCGAGCAGCACGTATATCCTTCCCGGATCACTGCTGAGCTTGTTTGCGATCGCCATTCCGCCTGCTGCCGCAAATCCCTGTCCCAGCGATCCTGTCGACATTTCGATCCCCGGCACTTTATTCATATCAGGATGTCCCTGGAATTTCGAACCGAGCTTTCTCAGTGTCATGAAATCTTCCATAGGAAAATATCCCTTCAGGGCAAGAGCCGAATACTGCACAGGACCTGCATGTCCCTTCGAAAGGATAAATTTGTCTCTTCCCTCCATCTTCGGGTTTTTCGGATCCACGTTCATCTCGCTGAAATACAGTGCCGTTACTATATCAGCCGCCGAAAGCGAACCTCCGGGGTGGCCCGATCCCGCATTATGTATGGCTTTTACCACTCCTACTCTAACCTCTGCTGCTGTTTTTTCCAGAGCTTTTATATCCATAGCTTCCTCCATGTTTTATTATTTATATAAAGGGCTGACGATGCAGCCCTTTCATACATCAGAAAAATGAATCGTTCTGTATCCCCAAGCTAACGCTCAGCGCTTCATTTATTTCCGGTAAACGGTTCCTGTCGATCGTTCCGATCCTTTCCTTGAGCCTTGTTTTATCTATAGTTCTGAGCTGTTCCATCAATACTGTCGAATCCTTTGATAAGCCGTTCCCGCCCGCTTCTATCTCAACGTGGGTCGGAAGATCGGCCTTGTTTTTCCTTGAAGTGATCGCCGCGACTATTATCGTCGGGCTGTACCTGTTCCCTACATCATTCTGTACCACCAGAACGGGTCTGACCCCGCCCTGCTCGGAGCCCGTCACCGGACTTAGATCAGCAAAATAAAGGTCGCCCTTCTTGATGCTCAAGTCCATCACACTCCTAATATCTATATCTCTATTTCCCTACTATCGTTTTGAACGCTGCCGGCAGAGCTTCTTCTATATCCACCGACGTCATGCCCCACTGGCCCTGACGTTCTGCAGCGATGTCTCCTGCCATACCGTGGATGAACGCTCCCGCCCTGGCAGAATCCAGTGCATCCGCTCCTGACGCAGCTATAGCAGCGATGACGCCTGTCAGCACATCTCCGCTTCCTCCCGTCGCCATTCCCGGGTTGCCTGTGGTATTAATATATGTTCCTCTTCCCGCAAAGGTCACCACTGTGCCCGCACCTTTGAGCAGGACTACCGCTCCTGTACGCTCTGCTATCGTCTCCGCAGCATTCTGTCTGCCGAGCTCTCTGACGCTTTTTTCGTGCAAAGCCGCCAGCAGCCTGTCCGCTTCACCCGGATGAGGCGTCAGTATGGTCGGACTCTTTCTTTTTCTTATCGTTTCAAGTCTGTCATCGAACCTGCAGAATGAATTGAGTCCGTCAGCATCCAGCACGACAGGTCCTTCGTAACAGTTAAGTATTTTCTTTATGCGTGTATAGTTTCTTTCATCAACTCCCGTTCCCGGTCCCGCAGCTATCGCTCCGTATATCTCGAGTGACCGTGAGAAAAATTCTTCGGAAATACTCATGCAGGTCGCCTGCGGCACAGCTATCTGTAGGATATCGTTGATCTCATCCGGCACTGCAGCCTTTACAAGCCCCGCACCGGATCTCAGCGCACCTCTGCACGCCAGCACCGCTGCACCGGCCATGCCTTTCGAGCCTGCCATGACGAGAACACGGCCGCACTGACCTTTATGTATCTCCTCGGGCCTTTCCCTGATTATAGTATTTACATATTCGAGAGTCGTTAAACCTGTATTTTCCATAAAAATCTCCATTTTTCCGGATCACGCACAGATGTCGCTTCGATGTATGTTCATCTGCTGATACTATTATATCATATCGGCCTGCATATTCAAACGGCCCGGCGCCTTTACAGCGTTATTCCCAGCAGCAGCGACGCTACGAGCAGGAATGTCACTGAAGAAAACATGTCTGTGAACGACGATATCATCGGATTCGCCATCAGCGCAGGGTCGACCCCCAGCTTCTTGGCAGCCATGGGCAGCATACTTCCCAGCAGCTTTGCAAAAATGACTATCACTGTCATCGAAAGCGCCACCGTCAGTCCTATCAGTATGCTTTCGCCGTCTATGAACACCACCTTCGCCATGTTGAATATGCTCAGCAGCACGCCGAGGATAAGACTGACTCTGAATTCCTTCCAGAAAACCTTCAGCACGTCCTTCAGCTCTATCTCATCTATCGCCATGCCTCGTATGACAAGTGTGGCCGCCTGCGATCCGGTGTTTCCTCCGGTACCCATCAGCAGCGGCAGGTACGATACCAGCACTATCACCTGAGCAAGCACTGCTTCGAATCTCAGTATTATCGTTCCTGTTATCATCGCTGATATATTCATGAAGACCAGCCATGGCAGTCTGTTCCTGACGTGCCTGAATATACCCATATCGAGATACTCGGTGCCCGAATCGTCAATGACGCCGGCCATTCTTTCTATATCCTCTGTCGTTTCTTCTTCTATTACTTCAAGTATATCATCGAACGTGATGATCCCGACGAGCCTGTGTTCATTATCCACTACGGGTATCGCGAGGAATCCGTACTTTTTGAATGTCTCGGCAACTTCCTCCTGGTCATCGTAAACATTCACGTAAACGTACTCCGTGCTCATCAGATCTGCGATCTTCATGTCGCCGTCCGATATCACGAGCGATCTCAGCGACACTATGCCGTCGAGCTTTCGGCCTTCCTTTTTCACATAGCATGTGTACACAGTCTCACTGTCCATGCCCTCATGCTTTATGTGAGCCAGCGCTTCAGCGACCGTCATGTTCTCCCGCAGGCTGATATAGTCAGGCGTCATGAGACTGCCCGCACATGTGGCAGGATAGTTCAGGAATGTATTTATCAGACTTCGCTCTTCCTTAGGTGTTTTTTCAAGGATCTTGTCAACTATATTGGCCGGGAGTTCCTCGAGCACGTCGATCTTGTCGTCAAAGTCGAGTTCATCTATGATGTAGGAGATCTCTCGATCCGTTATGCCGTGCACTATTGCCACCTGGTCATCAGACGGCAGATATGAGAACACCTCTACCGACACGTCCTTCGGCAGCATCCTGAATATGATGATCGTCTTCTCCAGACCGAGTTCTTCCAGGACCTCCTCGAGGATCTCGCTAATATCGACTTCATTGTGTTTTAATATCTCATCCCTCGCTTTAAAGTATGATTTTTCCTGCAGCAGATCCAGCACTTTCTGCACATCTTCGTCGAACTGCTGCGTTTTCTGATCCATGTCCATGGATGTTTCAGTCATGATATTACCTCCTTCCTCGTTTTATGTAAATATGCGCCTGTCTCTGCTTACACGTTTATCTGCAGTATGTGGATACTGCTTTATCGTATCAGATTTTTTTTCATATTGTAAGCAAAGTTTTCAGCGCGCTGCTCTATTCCCTCCGAATGCAGTATTTCCTGGGGAGCATTAGCAGTTTCCAGTATAGCAAATTTACCGGGCAATGCAAATGTTTTATTCATATTGAGCCCGCTTATCAGCTGCTCTGCCACGATGTCGCTGCCGCTGTATCCCGATATCACAACTCCGAACAGCTGTTTGTCGTAAAATCTGTGTGTCGTGAACAGCGCAGTCATCCTGTTCACGAATGCCGTAAGGTTGCCTCCCAGCGCATCGTTGTAATTCGGACACACCATCACCAGCGCATCGCACGACAGTATGCCTGGATACACCTTATGCGTTATCGTACCTCCATAGAAGCAGTCTCCCTCCTCGCCAAAGTGGCGGCAGACCTCGTACGGACAGCCTCTGCAGTCCATGACCTCGCCGTTTCGCAGAGAGATCTCGTTGAAGCTGCACTCAGGAAGATGCTTCTTTATCATTTCCCACAGAGCAATGGTGTTAGATTTGCTGCGGCTGCCGGCATGCAGCACGAGCACTTCGGGATGCTCTTTCTTTACGGGTCTGTAGCTCATGATGTTTTCGACAAGAGCCTTTCCTGCCGCCATATAGGCTCCCATATTATCCGTATGCAGATTGTTCGCCTGTATGTTGTAGTTTTTCAGCGTCCTGGTACCTTCTACCAGAGGTCTCCCCGGGAATGTGCATCCTGCACGATTGGCGGTGAACACCAGACTGCGTCCTGTCGATTTCGTAAAGATCTCGCTGTTCCCGTCAAGTATCACGCCTCCTACCGAACCGTCGAGCGCATCCCTGTTAAGGCGCAGATACTTCATCATGCTGTACCAGTTGAGGTTTATCCCGGACTGTCCCAGCGACAGCGTGAACAGTATCCTTTTGTTCGTCAGATCCGCGTTTTCCAGTTCTTCTACAGTTGTTAACCGTTCATACAAGCAGTCTCCGATACTGTGTGCCACTATTTTCTCAAGACGCTCTTTTTTGCTTTCCTCCGGACAGAATGGATCTATTATCATAAGATCTTTCATATCGCCACCTCCAGTTTTACATATATCTATATACATGACCTGCAGCCCTCACACATAGGCATGGACCGGTCTCCTGATCCACGTTCACGGCATACGCCTGTCACTTCCGCACATGCCTTCCCGCGCCCTTATTTAAGCGCTTTGAGCTCATCATACGCATGCTTTATGCAGCTGAACAGCTGTTCGTCCAGCGGGAGATCTTCCACGATGATACCTTCTCTGCTCCGTCTGTTCCTGCACCCGAGAAAAGCGCCCCTGCAGCCATTTCCGAGATATACCGAAGAATAGTTCCACTCGCCTTTCAGTGTCGCCGCAAGCGATATCGCGCCTGAAGACATGGCCGGAGCGATATATGGCTTGAACCCGTCCTCTCTCACCATCATATTCGCCCTGACAGTGAGCTCCGTCAGTTCCGCGGACAGCTCGGCATCGTAATCCGAGATACTGTCTGCGATCACGAGATCTGCACCGTGAGGACCGAAAGCTCTCCCGTCTCTAAGGTACTGTGAAAACCGCTGATCCTTTGCTGCAAAATACGAGGCTCTCCCGTTCATCACACCGAGCCCGTATCCCTGCACCTGTTCAGGCGCGAGCCCCGACAGCACTGCCGTTTTACACAGCGGATCTACCGGATCCGAAACGACTGCGAATATACCGTCGAACCCGGCCTTTACAGCCATATCGGCGTATATCCCCACAAGCTGACTGTTTGCTTCGAGCTGCGCCATCCTGACATCTCCCGCTGCACCGACCGGCGGCACTCCTTTCGATGCACAGAACACGAACATATCGCAGTCGAACAATTCATCCTGCTCCAGTATCCTGACTTCCGGCAGCTGCCTGCCGTCCGGGAAACAGATCTGGTTTATTTCCATCTCGTAGCGGCGCATCATTGCCGGGTCCAGATCGTATATCCCTATCTGCCTGACTGCTCCGCCTCCCAGCAGTCTCAGCCCCATCAGCACCGTACCTCCGACATCGCCGAGTGCCAGCAGATTGACTCTGTTTGCCGCTTTTACACGATCCGCATCAGGAAGCAGCGCTTCGCCGCTTCTGAGCACAGTCTCCCGTGAGCCGTCTATCAGTTCATTTATATATCTTTTCTTCATAATAATTCCTCCATGTGATCCCGTAACCGTCTATATCAGCGCTTTCTCGAGCCGTTTCAGTCTTTCGATGTAGTCAGCCATGTACACTGACGGTGCCAGATTGAAATCCACTGCCACGCGGTTCGAACCATTAGGCATCCTCGGAGATTTGATCACATCCGACAGACGTTTTATTGTCAGCTTTCTCTCAAACAGATTCTGGTATTCCTCCTCCAGCACGCTGAATATCTTCTGTGCGTTTTCAAGGCATACCATCGACAACTCGAAAACGGACTCTCTGCTCGAGTCACGCAGGAAAGACGGCGCCGCGAACGGCAGTATCAGGTTTATCGACGGTATCAGATTCGCCTCCGTCTTCTCAAGTGTCTCCACACCGTCTCCGCCTATGAACGGGCAGAGTGTCGATTCAACGAACCACACTTTAAGATCGGGTATAAAATACGCACTTTCCACGTCACGTCCCTGTATGTTCATAAGATCCCTGCCATAGCCTGAAAGCAGCCCGGTTATCATCTTTCTTATCTCAACGCCGTTCTCCTTGAAAACAGGATCCAGCGCCTTGATCCTGTAGCCTTTGTGAAGCAGATCGTCTACAAGTATCACCGGCCGGCCGAAAGATTTTATCGTCTTTATCTGGTTCGGTATAGTGGCGTACATCGGATACTCCTCTATACTGAAGCTGTCCAGCGTCGGCGTAAACCGTTTCTCGGTATGCAGCGTCTTCGTCACTGTGTTAGGCACGACCATGCCTCTGAGTATCTTGCCGAACGGAACACACATACATTCTCCGAGCTGGCGCTTTGCCCTCGGATAGTTAGGCACGTTGTTCGTCTTCGTCACCATGTCGACTATCTTCTGATGCATTATACCTGCATTGAACGAAAGCACCAGGCTGCCCGGATTCAGCTTCGTCAGAGCCCGCTGCATGCTCATGTGCGTGTTTTCAAGTATATCCAGTATCCTCGGGTTCGTATTGAACGGCTCTTTCAGCACGGTATCCATGTTCTCTATCACCGCCATAGGCGATTTCATGTTGACTTCGTACACGCCCTGCGGCACGCCGTCTATCACGATCTCGGCAAATCCCTGCCTGCAGAGCACATCCAGGATCTTTTCATCGGTCCCGTCCTCCAGCGGATGGTAGATGGCATAGGTCACATCTCTCGACGCTGCTTCTGCCAGGACTTCCGTCGTTATTATCTGCATCAGTTTGCGCATGTCTGTCTCCTCAGCGCAGTAAAGCCCTCTTATTATCATCATGCGCCCTGTTGCTTTTCCTCTCAGATATGATGCGATCTTTATATCTCCGAATTCCTCATAAAGCTCGCCTGTCTCTCTCTCATTCACAGCCGCGACCGCACATATCCTGCGGTACTCGTTCAGTATCGCCGCCGATCTTACGTTCGGATTGTCGAAATAAGCCTTTATCCTGCCGAGATCGGCTCCGGATGCGTGTATGCCTGACTCCAGATCCTTTAGCACACCGCTGCCTCTCTGCTTCAGCGGATCGAATCTTATGTTTTTTCGCTCGAATACATTTTTGTACTGAGGCTCTCTGAGGTACAGGCTGTTATCATATATAAAATTCTGAGCCACCGGATCTATAAGGTTCGATATGTCTCTTCCCAGGTCTATGTTCTCCCTTATGCGGGTCGAGCTTATATCTTCAAGGTACACAGGCAGCTTGAGCTCGCGTATCTTTCCACTCATATTCATATACGCCGCATCAAGCGCCGCTCTGTCTTCACCTTTGCCCTCGAGCGTCTCCCTCTGAAAAACTATATGGTTCATCGAATGTATCGAGTCAGGAACAGGCGCAGCCTTGTACGATGATGCATTGATGATAACGTCGCTTCCCGCCACGAGATACAGCTCCTTGCCCGGGAACAGTTCCTTCAGCCTTCTGAGATCCTTCGGGTTCGCTATATTCACAGGGAAGTCATCGGCAAACAGGAACACATCCGCCTCGTCTGCCACAGACATGGAAATTATCCTGCGTCTCAGCATCCTCGGCTGCGTTTTCTTCGACCATGAAAATTCGTCCAGCGCCAGGTACACTTCGAAGCCTTCGTCTCTTATCGCCTGCACTATTCCCTTGTGACTCAGCGAGAACGGGTCGAACGTCCCCGGGAAAAATGCCACATTGTCATTCACCGCAAGCTCCATCTCACCGCTGCAGAGCCTGTAGTCAGATATGAACCTGTATATGTGATTGAGTGCCGCTGCATTCGTGAAAAACGTCATGTCGTACTCTTCTATCCCGTTCATCAGCGTCAGCATTTTCTTGTATATCTGTCTGAAAACGTCGAATTTCTCTTCTCTGGAAAGCTCCTTCGTGCCGAATATATATTTTCCGGTCACCATTATCGCCTCCCGGCTGACTACTTCATGGTAATTCGCAAGTCCTTTGAGAAGCATTCCCAGCATCCTGATCTTTCTCGCTTCATATGCATTTTTCGATTCTCCGTTGCGATACCTGTATCCCGAGTATTTCTGCAGCACTTCTCCAACGGTATCAAGTGCGACTGATCCTATCTTGTCATTCGTGTTCTCTATCAGCTCGCTTATATTGTCCATGAACTCATCGAGCTCGCTCGGATGCAGATAAAGCACGAGCTCTCCCAGATATTCGGGGATGTACTTCGAGAACTGATACTCGCCTATTTCGAGGCCTTTAGTCAATTCTATAACCAGCTCATTTATCTGTTCCATAGGAAGGCTGCTGGCGATTCTTATAAGTCCGCGGCCCGCTTCATGTCTTACAGTAACGCGCTCGCTCACCTTCACGAGGTTCGAAAAATGTGCGGCAAGGTAGAATGTCTGCTCTTTCAGCCTGTCGCTGAGCGCATGTTCCAGCAGGAATTCCATGTTTATGATCTTCATGACCCACGGCGTCCCGACCTTGAGATTCTCACGGAATATACCCGATATCGCATCGCTAAGAGTCCCGTGCTGCTCCAGGGTCTCTATCTTATTGTAGTAAATTCCTGCAGTCCTGTATTCACCTACATTTTTGAGCACCTTGTAGACAAGATACGCTACACTTATATTCTCTGCAGTATCCTCGGTATTTCTTATTATCTTCCTGATGCTGTCCTGGACCGGAGCTGTCCTGAGCCTGCCGGAAATGTATTCGGCGACTCTCAGTGAGCCGATCTTTATCTCTACCGGTTCCCTGACAGATACTTTTTCCGCGAAATCCAGCACGTCTGCCATTTCCTCATCGGAAAATATGCCGTCAGGCAGCGAGATCACTGAATCGAGCAGTACGAAAACAGCACTGTCCTTCATTTTGCTGAATCCGAACAGCCTCAGATACCTCTGCACGAAAAGTCCGGCCTTGTCGCTGTCCGCATTTTCAAGTATTCCTGTCAGCACGCCCTTCAGCGTATATCCGATCCAGCTTCTGTGCTGATCCGTGACTCTGTAATCAGGGAAAACGATCTTGTGAAGATATGTGTCCCACATCTCGTCAGCTTCCGTCATATTGATGCTGCTGTCCTGTGCGCACTCGGGAAGCTCTTTTCTGTACACATCGTCATATTTGGCTATGATCTTCCCCATGAGCCTTCCGGCCTGTCTTCTGATATCTCCCTCTCTGTGTGAAAGCAGTTCATAAAGGAAATTGAGCGTTATCTGCTTCTCCGGTTTCGTCATGTATGTGAAATATTCGGACAGTATGTCGAGATAAGCTCTCTGGCTCTTCCACTGTTTTTCGCTTCTGGCCGCCTCGATCAGACTGCCGAACGACGATTCGTTGTTGAATATGCTCATTATCCTGATATTGTGCTCGATCGCCGTATACTTTATATGATCTACGACATCGTTGCCCATCATGAGTGCTGTGTCTTTCTTTTTACGCCCCACATCCTCAGCCGGCGGCATACTGACATCCGTCTGCACGCCCATGTCTGTCAGGTAATCCTCGAAATCCCTGAGCTTTGCATATACACGCTCATAACGATGGCGCTTTTTGACATCGACATTGTCCAGCTTGCCGAGTATCACGTCAAAGGACTCTGCCAGCGTATAGAAATGTATCATCTCTTCGCCGCTTTCTCTGCTGCTCTTGACTCTGAAATCCGCATATATCAGCAGGAGCGACTCCACCGATAGATTTTCGAGTTCAAGGTCCCACGTCGAATGATTGCTCGCGATGTGCGCGATCATCGGCATGTTTTCCCTGCGCAGGAGTTCATCCGTGTAGTAATAATGAAGATACGGTATCCTCCTTGCTTCCTGCGGGCTGCACCCGAACTTGCCTATATCATGCCCTGCAGCTGCACCCGACAGCAGCGCCATGTCCACAGGTATGTCTGTCCCTGCGAGCTGTCTGCCCACGAACGTTGCCACGTGGTGCACTCCTCCGATGTGCCCCACCGTATTGAACGGAGTTATCTCACGGCTTATCCTCATGAATTCGAATATATAGTTCCCGGACCAGAATTCCTTCAGTCTTTCATACTCCTTGAAAGACATGCACTCTCTGACTTCGTCATCGTCAAGCAATTCTATGTGATCCGCAGGCGAAAAACCTTTGACCTGCCTCTCGTATCCGAGAAGCGCGCGGTAATTTTCCATAAAAAAATATTTCGCACGTTTCTGCCCTTCATCTGCCGTGATTCTGTAATTTTCGGGATACATCACGGATCTTGTCTCCTCGCATATGAATTCCAGCCAGCCGCACTGCGGCTCGGCTGTCCACGTATCCATCACAGGCTTCAGCGCGCTGAGTATCGTCCCTGCCGAAAACTCACCGTCCTTCGCAAGTTTTTCAAATGTCTTTCTCCACTGAAAATCGTTCAGCAGCCGCGACATGCCCCTTCTGCTCATATCCAGTATTTCCAGAGATTTTTCGCATGTCAGGAGCTGCTGCGTCTCTTTTACCAAATTTCTTATCAAACTATTTCCCCCGTCGATCTGTAACTGTATCTATACTATACCGAAAACGATATTTTACTTTATCTGTACCGGCCTGCGCTTCGCCGCCTCTGCCACATATATTATATCACGCATACCGCCGCCGGACAAACATCTGAAGCGATATGAGGAAGCAGTATTTTTCGCGGTTTGTTTTGCCTTTGTCAGAAAATTACAACTTCCGATAAACAATTTAAATCCATTGACTGCAATTTAACAAAGTGATATATTTAGTGTAACAAGGCATTACCAACTTTGCGA
>CAKQIZ010000034.1 GCA_934247125.1 uncultured Clostridia bacterium | reverse complement strand
TTGAATTGAACCGCCGTATGCCGAACGGCATGTACGGTGGTGTGAGAGGGGCTACTTGTTAGCCCCTACTCGATTGGTTGTTTCGGGTGTTGGATCACTTTGACGATCACTCCTGCTGCATCATCTGCTGCTCCATGATATCATCCCATTCGAAACCACAGTTTCTGCATCTGGTCATATGCGATGAAAGAAATCCTGCACACCCGCAGCTGACTACAGCAGTCCCGTCCTCGACCTCCTGTTTTATCTCCGGTATTACAAGTGCTTTTGCCGGCACTACTTTAACGAGTTTTTCCGAACCACATCTGAAACATTTTTTAGCCATATCTTCACCTCCCCTTCTGACCTTTTATTTTTCCCGGTATCCGCCGCATCATGATCTGGCGTACCATCCTGAAGAATATATCTAAATTATACACGAAAACAGCATGCCGCGCTCTGATTTTTCTGAATTTTCCTGACGTAAAAACAGAAGGTTCTTCAGAAAAAGAGCTGAGAGATCTTCGGGTGCGTTAAGGCTTGTTATATGGAACAGAGATATGCATGAGAAAACTCAAAAGTGAATTTTTATACATTACTTTATGAGCACGGCCACTTGCGTATCCTCAACTGTCCGCGCATCGTCATGCATTCCGGTGATGGAGTGCAGGGATACTTTTTTCGTGCCTTTTTTCGACAAATCCGACAATACGCATTTTTGTATACACTTTATGCACTTTTTTGCATATGTGTTTGAAATTATTCCCTGTCTATAGTATAATACAAACGACTGTAATTATTGTGTAACTGTAGAGTTTGAACACATTTTACGATATTTTGATATAAGACATACTAAATAGGAGAATATTACATGACGACAATCATAGTTGTAGTTGTTGTGGCCTTGGTTTTTTTTGTTGCAGTATGTGTTGTGGCTTTTATGATCTGGAAACGAGAAGCAGAGATGCGAACGGACAGTATCAGGGCCATAGAGGAAAATCTGGAAAGGTTGACGCAGGAAATGTCTCCGGGGCAGGAGGCGCAGGACCGGCAGGGTTTTGCGGAAAAGGAAGCGGATATTTCGTATATGGAATCGCTTATCGCGCAAAGTGCCGCAGGCAGGTCATCCGGCAGAAGGGCAAGGAGCCGCGTACAGGATCCTTTCGAATGGGTCAGAGCGAACGGCGAGACTGTCCGGAGCAGCAGCGGATCAGTGCAGGAAGAACCTTTTAGAATACATCCGGTATCGGCTTTTGAAGAAGAATGGCAGAAAACGCCGGATCGCGATGAAGAGTTCTACGTAACCACAGAACCTGTTGTGCATGAAATGGATAATGGTGACGGCATGGCAGGGATGCCGGCGGGCGATACAGCTGTTTCTGAGACAGCAGATGGACAGCAGCCGTCAGAGGGACATGACAGATATGAAGATTCAGGCACTGGTGAGGATACATGCAGTGATGAAGGTGATCTTACAGAAAAAACGGAAACAGAGGTATGCAGGAAAAAGTCAGCTCTCACGGAAATGCATAAAATACTGAAAGAGCTGGATGTGCCGGAGATGAGAAAGATGCCGGGAACGCCGGCAGATGAAGATGCGGCAGAACCTTCGGAAGCAGCAGGCGCCGAAGGGGAGGAAATGCAGGAAACTGTAGACGGAGATCATGATGATCGCGAAGAACAGCACGATGAAAAAGAAAGCTATGAGATCAGTCTGGATCTCATAGATAAAATGGATATAGACAGCGAGCAGGAACAGATGCCGGCAGCCCGGATGGGATACGACGTAGGCAGAAGCGGTCGTAAATACACGGCGTCAGAGCTGGAAAAACTGATCAAGGAATGATATCCAGAAGGAGGAATATATGTATTGTAAGAATTGCGGAAACGAGATCGCAGACAGCTCAAAGTTTTGCAGTCACTGCGGACAGCTTGTAGAACCGGAAAAGGCCGTGCAGGATAATGCTCCGGCTGCTGCACAGAGACATAAAGCTGTGCAGACAGGAGCTGACAAGAATGAAGAAAACATCGGCAGTGCTTCTAAAAAGCCGATGTTTGAAGAGTTTCAGTGGAACGTGGATGACTATCCGGGAAGAAGAAAATACGAAAAGACCGAAGATGTGGATTTTGACTGGAATGCAAAGCCTCAGGATATACCTGATACAGTAACGGGAAAGCCGGCTGTGCAGCAGAACGATGCAGCGATAGAAAGAAAAACGGCGGAACAGATCAGAACTGTGCAGAATTATGCGGCAGCAGGCAAAGCAGATGCAGCATCCGGGATCGGCAAGGCAGAAGAAGAACAGAAGCCGCTGAGCGCAGCAGACAGAATAGACAAATTCTATACATTCAACAGGAAGAACGAAGAATTCCAGCAGCTTCTCAACAGAGAGTATGAAAAGGTCAAATCAGGGAACCCTATCAGGCAGGAACTGTCAGAGGCAGAAAAACTTGCAGACAGGAGATTCGAAGCAAAGCCTGAAGATCCGTCGATGGATGCTTTCCTTGAGAAGGAAGGAATAGTGAAGCCTTATCAGCCAAAGGCGTTCGAGTCCGATGTTCTGCAGCGGATCGAAGCTCAGGAGGCAGAAAAAGAAGCGAAGAGACTTGAGGAAGAAGCAAGGCTTGCCGCTATAGAAGCTGCGAAAAAAGAGGCTGAAGCCGAAGCCAGGAGAAGGGCGGAGGAAGAGGCGCGACTTGCAGCAGAAGAAGCAGAAAGACAAAGGGTGGCTGAGGAAGCGCGACGTGCCGAAGAAGCAAAAATCGCAGCTGCAGAGGAAGCGAGAAGAAAGGCAGAGGAAGAAGCTGCAAGGCTGGCCGAGATCGCAAGGCGCAATGCTGAAGAAGAAGCACGACGTGCCGAAGAAGCTCGCGTGAAAGCGGCAGAGGAAGCAAGGCTCCGTGAAGAGGAGGCTGCAAGACTTGCGGCAGAGGAGGAAGCAAGGAGAAAAGCTGAGGCTGAAGCTAGAGTAAAGGCCGCAGAAGAGGCAAGACTCAAGGCTGAAGCAGATCTCAGGGCGGCACAGGAAGCTGCGAAAATCAGAGCTCAGCAGGAAGCCAGAATGGCAGCTGAAGCAGAAGCAAGATTCAAGGCTCAGCAGGAGAAGAGACAGATTGAAGCGATAGAGGCACAGAAACGTCTTGAAGCGCAGAGAAAAAGACTTGAAGAAGAGGCTAACCAGGCGGTAGCAGAAGAAGAAGTACGCCGTGTCATCGAGCAGACTACGAGAATGCGTGATGAGGAAGCGGCTAAGATAAGAGCTACGGTCGCTGCGATGAGAGAAGGGATCGATCAGATCAGAGAAGATGCTGTGAGCCGCGAAGTGACGGAAGCTCATCAGGCTACGAAGAACCAGATCGACGAGATGACAAAGGCAAGAAGCTCGTTCTTTGCAGAACTTGAAGAAACTGACAGTCAGAATGCACCTGCGGAGCCAGAAGCCGTAAAAGCGCAGCAGATGCCTTCAGTGGAGACTCTGGTGGGCGAGCGCTACGCAGAACAGCCGGAACCACCGGCTGCAGATTTCGTTCAGACAGATATATTTGCAGAAAAAGAGATAAAAGAAGACAATGTCACGGGAAGAGACACTCTCTTTTCGGAAAGCGAGTTTTTCCATACGAGAACAGTAGATAAAGCAGCTATTATGGCAGGACTTAACGAGGATACCATAATAGCGAGCAAGAAAACGACAGCTGCCCCAGCAAGTGACGAGGAGTTTTTCGACAGCCTCGATGCGGCAGCAGTACAGCCGACAGCACCTGAAGGATCGATTTTTGACAATGCAGCACCTGCAGCTGGTATGGCAGCACAGCAGGAAGCTCAGCCTATAGATTTCAGGACAGATATAGAAAGCGCACCGGCAGCAGACAGTGCAGACGATCTGCTCACGCAGTTCGAAAACATCAGCATCGATGATCTGTCGCAGTTTGAACAGCCGCAGGAAGAACAGCCGCAGGTGCAGCAGACGGCTGCTGAAGAATTCAGGATGAGCGACACTATCCAGGCAGGAAGCCTCGGGGACCAGTTCAAAACAGAGCAGGGCAGTGATCTGAATGACACGGTAGTCATGCCACACAGCGACAGCTTCAGTCAGATGCCGGCAGCCAACGATTTTGACAGCTACGGAAATGAAGAAGCCGCAAATTACATAAGGCAGCAACAGCAGCATAACAGCGCAGCCAGTATGAACGAGTTCTACGGCGATGGATTCTTTGATGAAGAAGACGAGTCGCAGCTTTCCAAGAAAGAACTCAAGCGCAGAGCGAAAGAACAGAAGAGACTCGAGCGCGAAAGAGCAAAAGAAGAAAAAATACTGGCAAAGAGAGACGCTGAATTTGACAATGAAACTTCAGCTGAAGTTGAAGAATACGGGAAAAAAGGTGCAAAGGGCAGACTGGTGCTGAAGATAATCCTCGTTATACTGATCGTTATACTTGCAGTAGAAGTCATCGGCATGGCTATAAGGTTCATCGCACCACAGAGCGGAGCGGCTACATTTATAGACAACCAGCTCAACAAAGTCATCCGTCTGATAACGGGCGATGCGACGGATAACGGACAGCCTGACGGAACTGTATACAGAGCCGGAAATATGCAGATAACAGTAGCTGATCCGGACAGCAGAACAGATAACGCCATCGTTTGATACAGGCAGGGAAGCTTGTGGGATTTTAAAGGGAGGTACAGAGAACTGTGACAAAGGAGAAGAAGAAACGGACGGGTCTGCGTGTGATAATCGCGATCGTCATAATATTAGGATTGTTTCTGAGTTTGATAGGATTCATTACGGATTTCATGTGGTTCAGAGAACTGGGCTATGTATCAGTATTTTTAACAAAACTTTTTACCCAGATAAAAATAGGGGTGCCTACCTTTGTCGTAGTCACGTTCCTTGCATACATTTATCTGAAATTCCTCAAACACGGCTACTTCAGAAAAGTATCTTCGGATGAAGCTGTAAATCACGGGAAGCTCAATCTCATATCATGGGGGCTTGCAGCCGCCTATGGTGCGATAACGACATTCTTCACTGTTACAAAACTGTGGTTCGATTTTCTGCAGTTTGTAAACAGCACGCCGTTCGGGAAAAAAGATCCGCTTTATGATATGGATATTTCTTTCTATACATTCAAACTGGATTTTATAGAAGAAGTGAACCAGATCGTGCTGGTACTGCTGATCGCATTTGCCGTACTGACAGTGATCTATTATTCGATACTGCTGACAGTGAGAACGCCTAAGATCTTTGAAGAAAAGGCGCAGACTGTGGATGAAGAAGAGGAGCAGTCTCAGGGCGGTACCGGAAACGGGTTCGACAACCTGAACAGCATGTTCGGCAAATTCACGGAAGCGTTTACTGGAAAGGCCGGTGGCGGTTTCAAGAGGCCGTCGAGACCGCACAGATCGTTTGACAATCAAAATCTGAAAATGCTGATATCGATAGCAGAAAAACAGCTGATAATAGTCGGAGTGCTGTTTTTCCTGATGGTCGGAGTGAATTTTTTCCTCAAGCAGTACGATCTGCTGTTTGGCAGCACGGGAGCAGTGCATGGTGCCGGATTCACTGATGTGAATATCACTCTGTGGATGTACAGGATAATAATGGTGCTTGCGGTATTCGCGGCACTGGGATTCGCAGTCGGAATAAGCCGCAGACATGTAAAGCCTGCAGTTGTGGCGCCGATCATAATGATAATCGTTGGAGTGGCAGGAACAGGAGCCGCCCTTGTGGTGCAGAATCTGGTCGTTACCCCGGACGAGATCAATAAAGAAAGCAAGTATCTGGAAAGAAATATCGAATATACTCAGACTGCATACGGACTCAACGATGTAAACAAAAAGGAGTTCGCAGCGAGCAATGATCTGACCGGAGAAGATATAAGCAACAACGATGAGACGATATCGAACATACGAATAAACGATTATGAACCTGCCAAGACATTCTATAATCAGACGCAGAGCATCAAGCAGTATTATTCGTTCAACGATGTCAATGTCGACAGATACAATATAAACGGTGAATATACGCAGACGTTCCTGTCAGCCAGAGAAATCGATGAGAATTCGATAAATGACACATGGCTGAACAAGCATCTGAAATATACTCACGGATACGGCATAACGCTTTCCCGCGTAGACAAGATAACGGCCAGCGGTCAGCCGGATATGCTGATAGGAGGAATACCTCCGGTATCTGACGTAGACGAGATCAAGATCACAAGACCGGAGATCTACTACGGAGAGCTGACAAACAATTACGTTCTTACGAACACGTCAGAAGAAGAATTCGACTACCCTGACGGCAATGAGAACAAATACACGACTTACGAAGGAGATGCAGGCATCAAGCTGAACCCGCTCAACAGATTCATGTTTGCAGTCAAGGAAAGAAGCCTCAAGCTCCTCGTGTCCGGCAATGTTAAAAACTCCTCCAAGATACTCATCAACAGGAATATCAAAGAGAGAGTCAGACAGATAATGCCGTATCTGGAATATGACAAGTCACCTTACATGATAACTGTCGACGGCAAGCTGTACTGGATCATAGATGCATACACATACACGAACAGATATCCTTATTCGGAACCTTTCAGCGATACTTCCAATACGAACTATATAAGGAACTCTGTGAAAGTAGTGATCGATGCATACAACGGCACGACAGACTACTACATCGTGGATGAAACAGATCCTATAGCACAGAACTTCAAGAAGATATATCCGGATCTCTTCAAAGATATGAAGGATATGCCGGAAGGTATAAAGGCTCACATAAGATATCCGAGCACGCTGCTCAACATACAGGCACAGGTATATCAGAGATATCACATGAATGATGTGAAAGTCTTCTATCAGAACGAGGACCTGTGGCAGATATCCAGCGAGATATACGGCACAGAGGAGCAGGCGATGTCACCGAACTACTACATCATGAAGCTTCCGGGTGAAGACAGTGCGGAATTCGTGAACTCGATACCGTTCACACCGAAGGACAAGAAGAATCTGATGGGTCTGTTCGTAGCAAGAAATGACGGCGAGAACTACGGAGAACTGATACTTTATCAGATGCCTAAGAGCCAGACGGTATACGGCCCGATGCAGATAGAAGCACAGATCGACCAGAACACTGAGATCTCGAAGGAATTCTCACTGTGGAACTCATCCGGTTCGAAATACAGCAGAGGAAACATGTTCGTTGTTCCGATCGAAGATTCGCTGCTCTATATAGAGCCGGTATATCTGGAGGCGACAAATTCCAGCATACCGGAAGTAAAGCGTGTCATAGTCGTATACGGCGACAATATCGCATATGAAGCGACACTTGCAGAGGCTCTGAATTCCATGTTTGGAGAGGGCAGCGCATACGAGCGTGCAGACAGCAGCAATACAGATACTACAGCAGGTGGAAATGGTGACGAACTTAGTCAAACTGAAATAATACAGAGAGCTCAGGAAGCATTCGACAATGCGCAGGATGCGCAGAAGAACGGCGACTGGGCGAAGTACGGCGAATATCTCAATGAACTGGATAAGTATTTAAATATGTTAAGTAAATAAGATTATTGTTCAGGACATTCCCTTTGCTCCGAGTAGGTTTGACGGGAATGTTCTGTCGTATTCTGACTTTAAAATAAACTATGGAGGAGACAGCTATATGTTAAAGTATGATTTGGATAAGATGCTCTATGTCATACCTGCGGACAGGCACAGTCCGGAAGAGGTAAGCAGCATACTCAAAGAGCATCCCGAAGTGAAATTCGTATCACTTGTCGGAATTGATATAGGAGGACATGACACTGACGAGAAGATCCCGGTGGAGGAATTCCTGGGCAACATGGAAAAATTCATGAAACACGGTGTACAGACAGATGGATCCAGTGTAGTTCTTCCCAAAATAGCTGAGCTGAATAACGCAAAGGTCGATATCATTCCCGATGCAACGGTGAACTGGTTCATAGACCACAACTTCAACTATCCCGATCAGCAGACGGGACTGCCTGTCGGCACGCTCAGGATCCCGTCGTCACTGGTGCATAATGATTCGGCGAGAGTCGGATCGAGAGTGATACTCAGAGATGCGATACACAACTTCAAGAAAGATCTGATGCAGCTGCTGAAAGAGAATCCGTACGTTTTCGAATATCTCGATGCAGACAGTGCTGATGAAATAGACAAGATCGTGATAACAGCGGCAACAGAGCTCGAATTCTGGGTAAAGACTCCGGATGACGATGCGGACAGAGAGCAGCTTTCCACGGCTCAGATGTTAAAAGAACAGTACTGGAAGAGAACTACAGGTACAGTCAGAACAGCTCTCGAAGAGGTGATGCTGGTACTGCAGAAGTACGGTTTCGACATGGAAATGGGCCACAAGGAAGTAGGTGGTGTAAAAGCAAACCTCAGCAATTCCGGAAGCTATGATCATGTAATGGAGCAGCTCGAGATCGACTGGAAATACTCGACAGCGGTTCAGGCTGCAGATAATGAGAATCAGATAAAATACGTCGTAAGAGATATATTCAGGACCTACGGACTCGAAGTTACTTTCATGGCGAAGCCGGTGGACGGCGTCGCAGGAAACGGTGAGCATACTCATATGGGAGTAGCGGCAAAGCTCAGGGACGGCAGGATGATAAATCTGTTCTCGCCTTCGGATCCTGAGAACGAATTCATGAGCCCTGTAGGATTCGGAGCACTGATGGGCATACTCAAGAACTATGACGTGATCAACCCGTTCGTAAGCTCCACGAACGATTCGCTCAACAGACTCAAGCCGGGATATGAAGCACCTGTCTGTACGGTAACATCGCTCGGGCACAGTGCAAAGCTCCCTTCCAGAAACAGAACAGTCCTCGTCGGTCTCGTAAGAGAAGTGGGAAATCAGATGGCGACGAGATTCGAGCTGAGAGCGCCGAATCCGAAGAGCAATACATATCTCGTACTGGCAGCATCGTACATGGCGATGCTCGACGGTATAAAGGAAGCTCTCGAGAACGAAAAGACGCCTGCAGATCTTGAGAAGTCGATCTCAAAAGAATACGGAGAAGAAGATTTCTACCTGGATACCGACAGGATATACAGAAGTGAAAAGAACGTGTTCGATGAATATACGGAAGAAGAGAGAAGCAGATATTTCGGCAGAGCGCCGAGAACCGTATGGGAAAATATACAGGCGTTCGAAGATTATCCCGAAAAGCTCGATATATTCAGGAGAGACGACGTTATGAGCGATATCGCTCTCGCGTCATACAAGGAAGCGATCAGAGCGCAGTGGGCGACAGAGCTCCACGACAGGATAATACCTGATACGATGGATTTCGTGAGGGCATGCTGCAAGGCGCATGACGACCTCGACTGCGTGGATTACGACAGATATTACTGGGGCAAGATACAGCGCCTCAGAAATGACCTGGGAAGAGACACGCTTGATGAGTTCTGCCTGCTGACGAGGATCAAGCGAGCTCTCGACAGAGGCGAGTACGACCAGGCATCTGCTATGCAGATAGAGATGCAGCAGAAAGTCGCAGAGCTGACAGACCTTTACATTACATATAAAAAAAATTTATTATAGTTTTTAAAGAAGGAGAAGAAAATGCTGGATATCAAGAGAATAAGAGAGGATTTTGATAACGTAAAGAAAGCCGTTGAGTCGAGAGGACAGGGAGACTTCGGAATAGATAATGTTATAGCTATCGATAAGAAAAGAAGAGAGCTGCTTGCTGAAGTAGAGCAGATGAAGAACCGGCAGAGCGTTTCTTCCAAACAGATCCCTGTGATGAAAAAAGAAGGAAAAGACACTACTGAACTCATGGCAGAAATGAAGAAACTTTCAGATGAAATAAAAGTCCTCGACGCAGAAGTGAGCCGGGTGGAGGCAGATCTGCGTGACGCACTGCTCAATATCCCGAATACACCGTACAAAGATGTTCAGGTCGGTGCAGACGACAGTGCCAATGTCGAGCTTAGAAAATGGGGAGAACCGAAGAAGTTCGATTTTGAAGAAAAAGCACACTGGGACATCGGTACAGACCTTGATATCCTGGATTTTGAAAGAGCAGCAAAGATCGCAGGAACGAGATTCACTGTCTACAAGGGACTTGGTGCAAGACTGGAAAGATCAGTTATCAACTTCATGCTCAATCTTCACACTGAAGAACACGGATTCACAGAGATACTGCCGCCTTTCATGGTAAACAGAGACGCTATGACGGGAACGGGACAGCTCCCTAAATTCGAAGATGACATGTTCCACGTGCCGGCAAAAGATTTCTTCCTGATCCCTACAGCAGAAGTTCCTGTAACGAACCTGAGAGATAATGAGATAATCGATGAGGCAGAGCTGCCTATTTACTACACTGCATACACACCATGCTTCAGAAAAGAGGCCGGATCGGCAGGAAGAGACACCAGAGGTCTCATCAGACAGCATCAGTTCAACAAGGTAGAGCTGGTAAAATTCGTAAAGCCTGAGACTTCGTACGATGAACTCGAATCTCTGACAAAGGCTGCAGAGACAGTTCTCCAGAAGCTCGAGATCCCTTACAGAGTCGTCAGACTGTCGACAGGAGATCTGGGATTCTCGTCAGCGATGACATACGATATCGAAGTATGGATGCCAAGCTACGGCAGATACGTTGAGATCTCATCGTGCAGCAACTTTGAGAATTTCCAGGCAAGAAGAGGAAACATCAGATTCAGACCTGCAGAAAAGGGCAAGCCTGAATTCGTGCATACACTCAACGGCTCAGGCCTCGCAGTAGGAAGAACAGTAGCCGCTATACTGGAAAACTACCAGCAGGCAGACGGCTCAGTAGTGATCCCGGAAGCACTGAGACCTTACATGGGCGTTGACAAGATCGAGAAGAAATAAGACAGACAGGAACGGATACACAATATGACATTTAAACTAGGTGAATATATAGAACCGGATTTTTCACAGAAGCTTTTCAGAAAAGCTCCGGAAGCAAGGTTCGCCGAAGCTCCCAAAGACATGACTGCACCTGAGGGGTTTCATGCGACATCCATATATCCCGAGTATTTCAAGCTCGACGGCAGATGGATACTTCCGAAGGATTCTCGTATGGACTGTGTCGCAGTCTGTGAGGACGGAGACATCCACATCCGTGAATTCAGGAATATAAAGAAAGGTGATCTCGTGGCCCTTGGCAGGACGGAGAAATGCGAGGAGGGCATCTATGTGAATGAGAACAGCTTCAGGTTTCCTGATCAGGATACGGACGAGCAGACCACTTTTTCGTTCAGACAGGGACGAAGCCGAGAGACTGCATTTTCATACGATTACAGCAGCCTTTACGAACTGCTCAGATACGAGCGCGACCACGGACACATAACATGGGTGCTGGGACCTGCATGCGCTTTCGATGCGGAGGCGAGGAACGCATTTGCCAAACTTGTAGAAGGCGGATATGTGCACTCGCTGCTGGCGGGCAATGCACTTGCCACACACGACCTTGAAGCCGGATACCTCGGAACGGCGCTCGGGCAGAATGTCAGGACGCAGAAGCCTCATTTCAACGGTCATTACAACCATATCGACACGATAAACAAAGTGAACCTTTACGGTTCGATACCGAAGTTCATAGAAGAAGAACACATAACCGACGGGATAATGTACAGCTGCGTGAAAAACAACGTGCCTTTTGTGCTGAACGGTTCGATAAGAGACGACGGTCCGCTGCCTGAGGTGTATGAGCATACATACGTGGGGCAGGATGCGATCAGAAGCCACGTGAGAAGATCGACGACTGTTATCGGCATGGCAACGGTGCTCCATACTATAGCGACCGGCAACATGACGCCGAGCTACAGAGTACTTGAGGACGGAACTGTCCGTCCTGTGTATTTCTACGTGGTGGACACGTCCGAGTTTGCAGTCAACAAGCTGTCCGATCGCGGCAGCCTTTCTGCAAAGGGCATCGTGACGAACGTGCAGGACTTCGTGTGCAATCTGGCAAAAAATCTTTAACAGGAATATAAGCAAGAGTGAAAGGAAAGATATTTAATGATAGCAGAAAAGATGAAACCTCTTATGGCTAACAACTCAGCCATAAGAACGATGTTTGAGGAAGGCGACAGGATGAGGGCCAGGTACGGTGCGGAAAACGTATTCGACTTCAGCCTCGGCAATCCTGACGCACCGGTACCCGAAGAAATAAAGCAGGCGATAATAGATGTTCTAAATGAAGAAGAACCAAGCGTGCTTCATGGATATATGAGCAATGCGGGATTTGAGGACGTCAGAGCTGCGATCGCGGATTCACTGAACAGGAGATTCGGCACATCGTTCGGAAGCGGCAATATCCTGATGACAGTAGGCGCAGCGAGCGGACTGAACGTAGCGCTCAAGACGATCCTCAATCCGGGCGAAGAAGTCATCATATTCGCACCTTACTTCCTCGAGTACAACTGGTATGTGAACAACTACGACGGCAAAGTCGTGCAGGCGCCTACAGACAAAGAGACGTTCTATCCTGATCTCGAGAGCTTCGAGAAGCTGATCACGGACAAGACGAGAGTCGTTCTGATAAATACGCCGAACAATCCGACAGGTGTGATATACAGCGAGGATACTATAAAGAAGATAGCAGAGATCATGGACAGAAAGCAGAAGGAGCTGGGAAGGACTATATTCCTGATCTCCGACGAGCCTTACCGTGAGCTGGCGTTCGGCGGAGCAAAGGTGCCGTATGTTACGAAGTACTACGATAACACGATCGTTGCATATTCATACAGTAAATCGCTGTCACTGCCGGGCGAGAGGATCGGATATCTTGTCATACCGTCGGAGCTTGAGGAAAGCGAGCTGGTATTCGATACAGCGTCGAATGCGAACAGGATAATCGGATGTGTAAATGCGCCGTCGCTCCAGCAGAAAGTCATCGGCAGATGTGTTGACGTTCAGGTGGATCTCGACTACTACGACAGAAACAGGACTGCGCTTTACGAAGGGCTGAAAGACTGCGGATTCGACTGTGTCAAGCCGGAGGGAGCATTCTACATGTTCCTCAAATCGCCGGTCGATGACGAAAACGAATTCTGTGCGGCAGCTAAGAAGTACAATATCCTGATGGTTCCGGGAACAGCGTTCGCATGTCCGGGATATGTACGTCTGGCATACTGCGTATCGCACGAAAGCATCGTGAACTCGATGCCGGGATTCAGAAAGCTCGCTGAAGAATACGGACTGAGATAGTCTCGCGCATGCAGACACAGTGTACGGCTGCAGTATACAGATTTTGCAGGATGCCAAGATGAACAAATATTCTGAATAAGAACACAACTTGAAGTTTATGTGAAAATGGCACCCCATCGGTTCAACCGGAGGTGCCATTGCTGTATAATGTACAGGTATTATTTTATAATACAGCAGATGCAGAAGGAATTTCAATGGAGAGGAAACTATGATTTCAAGTTTGAAGAATTACAGGAAACTGCTTATCGCGGCACTCGTGGTAATTCTGGCGATTGCATCAGTGGTTGTCCTGGATTTCACAAAGCCGTATGCAGTATATGCGAAAAGCGGAAAGAAAGTAGAAGATCCGTATGCAGTAAAAGCAGGAGGCGAGGAGCTTTTCCTCGTGAAGGATGAGAAGACTGCAGAAAAAGTCATAGAAAAAGTGCTTAATGAATATACACCTGACGGAGCACAGGTCGTATCAGTTTCTGTAGACAAGAAGCTGAGTACTGGAAGCAAAAGCCTCAAGCGAAGTGAGGAACCGCCGGTAGTACTCACGGAAAAAGAAGCCGTGAACTATATACTGGAGCAGAACAGCACGGAAGACCCGCTGTTTTCTGTGACTATCGATGCAGAGATCGGTTCGGTCGAGAAGATCGAAGCAGGCACTTCGTATGAAGACAGCGCAGATTTGTACGAGGGCGAGAGCGAAGTGAAGAGTGAAGGAACTGACGGCGACCAGATCGTTACAAATCAGATGACGTGCGTCAACGGCAAGGTTCTTTCTTCACAGGTCGTGGATACGACAGTGATAAACGAGTCGGTAGACAAAGTGGTGTACAAGGGCACCAAGGCAAAGAGCAAGGCTGCTGACGGCAGCAGCTCCGGCGGAAACGTGATGGGCAGCGGCAGCGGCACTGATGTTGTGGATTTTGCACTTCAGTTCGTCGGCAATCCGTACGTTTACGGCGGCACAAGCCTTACGGACGGTGCAGACTGTTCGGGATTCGTGCAGAGCGTATATGCGCATTTCGGGATATCGCTTCCGAGAACAGTACCGTATCAGGCGCAGTGCGGCAAAGCCGTTTCGTACAGTGAGGCTCAGCCGGGAGATCTGATCTGCTTTTCGGGTCATATCGGCATCTATGTCGGCGGCGGCAAGATGGTCCACGCATCGGATTATGATACAGGCATCATCGTGACGAGCACGAGCTACTCCGGAAAAGTCGTATCAGTCCGAAGGATCATAGAATAGAAACATATTATAGGAAGTTGGACACATGATGTATTAAATGCCGGCTGTGCGGAATGAAAGACGTATGCAGCTCCAGACGTGTCGCAAATGAGCAGAAAAAAGAAAACATACAGGCTGTCTTCTGATCGTCTAAAGGATCAGCGAGACAGCTTTTTGCATGAAAATCTGCCTGCGGATATAGATCAGAGCGGGAAGTGGTGGTATTATATATAGATGAAATCACACGAGGAACGGAGGCATGAGATGAACAGACTGTTTTGCAGGATATATCAGGGAGCGATGAAAGTAGGGATGTACATGCTCCCGTGGCATACGCCTGAAGTGATAGAGGACAGAGCCGACAGTGACAGACTGGCGGAAGACATAAAACGCAGGGGTGTGGAAAAGCTGCTCGTGGTAATGGGTCCGAACATGATGAAGCGGGGTCTCCCTGTGCCGATGCTGGAAAAGCTGCGGGCAAGCGGGATAGAATGCGAGGTGTTCGATCGCCTCACGTCGGATCCGACGGATGCTCAGGTCGAAGAAGGTGTCAGAATATATAATGAGAAAAATGCGCAGGGGATGATCCTGTTTGGCGGGGGATCGCCGATGGACTGCGGCAAAGCTATCGCAGCGCGGATCGCCAGACCGGACAGGACGATCGCGGAGCTTCAGGGAGTGCTCAAGGTGCGCTCCAGGAGAAAAGTGCCTGTGATGTGGGCGATACCGACGACTTCGGGGACGGGCTCAGAAACGACGATGGCAGCAGTGATAACGGATCACGAAACGCATCGGAAAAAGTCGATAAACGATATGGCGATGATCCCGCATGTATGTGTGCTGGATGCCGGTCTGACAGCGGGACTGCCGCCGGATATAACTGCATATACGGGAATGGATGCGCTGTGTCATGCGGTCGAAGCTTATACTAACAACACATACGATACGGCTCTGGAGAAGCGGATGGCAAAGGATGCCGTAAAGCTCATATATGAAAACCTTGAGGGAGCTTACAAGAATGGCAGTGATATGGAAAAGCGCCGGAATATGCAGAGAGCGGCGTTTTACGCCGGCAGGGCGTTCACGAGAGGATGCGTCGGCTATGTACACGCGATAGGTCATGCCGTGGGAGGTCTGTACGGCGTCCCTCACGGAAAGGCAATGGCGATACTGCTGCCACATGTTCTGAAGGCATTCGGAAGCAGTGCAGAGATGAAGCTTGCGGAGCTTGCAGATCACTGCGGGCTTTCTGCGGAATACGGAGTAGATGATGTCGGCCGGGCAGGCGGATGTGCCTGCCCGGTGTACGGCGCGATGAAAGGAAAAACTACGAATAATGGAAAAGCACGCCTTTTCATAGAATGGATAGAAAATACGAAACGCAGCATGGATATCCCGGACAGATTCGACTGTATAAAGGAAGAAGATGTCGAAACTATCGCGAAATGGGCCGATGCTGAAGCGAACCCGCTGTATCCCGTTCCGAAGATATTCAACAGGAAGCAGCTTGAAGATCTCGTGAGATCAGTCATGTGATCCACCACGGACCGGCCGGGTGTTTCGCAGCACTGATACACCGGCATACAGATCGACTGAGGTGTGCGGCACGGCGCCTGAACGACCGCTGACCGCCGGACTGTCGGAATGCCGGACTGCAGTCATATCTGCAGCTGGCATATCGACTGGATATCGTTGTTTATGCAAAAAAGCAGAGCGAGTATGTCGTATGACAAAATGAACAGTCGCTTTGATATGTGCTGTCTGAGCAGATCTTCCAGGGATATCACATGCGCATAAAGAGATGTTAATCCCAGCATGCCGGCAATACCCTTTATGGAATGGCAAAGTACGGCGGCGTCGCTGTACCGGTCTGTATCTATCATTTCACGCAGACGCAGAGAAAGGTCGGCGTTGTTGTGTTTGAAATTATTGAAGTGCTTCAGGAAAAGCCTGGGACTGTTGCCCATGTTTTCTATAGCAGTATGTATGTCGCATATGTCGGGATCCATGCCGGAGAAGCTGCTGTCTTTGTGCGTGCAGGTGCCGGAGCATGATGCTGTGAGCAGTGCGGATCTGACATACGGTGATATCGCCGTGTAAAATGACGTGGAGTTGAAAGGCTTGAAAAGTATCATGTCGAATATGTTTTCAGTTTCTGCCTGCTGGATCCTGTCTTCATTTTTGCTCGATGCCGTCACAGCGATCACCGGTGTGTCTATCCCCAGGTCCCGCAGTCTGCGGACGGTCTCGATGCCGTTCATGTACGGCAGGTTTATATCCATCAGTATCAGTGAATAATAATTTCTGTCAACGGAATTGCACATGGTGACAGCTTCCAGACCATCGAATGCGCTTTCACATTTTACACCGATATCGTTCAGAAATGTCTGTATTACTTCATGGTTTGCTGATGTGTCGTCAACTATCAGCACAGTATCTCTGTCCCTTGTTGAAACATTTTTCATATTCAATACCTCCTTTGGTGTGCAACTGTACCACTGCTTTGATTCTATATCAAAAAGGGTCATTTTTTTATATCTAATGTACGACGGCATTCTCCACAATACGACAAAAAAATCAAAATAATGTTGTGGTTAAAAAAGGAAATTGATAGAATAAGAGCAATAAAGGAGGAATATTGAGATGACGGCGATCATAATAAAGGTTGCTGCAAGCATAGTGCTGGGTGTCCTGGCAGGCTTTGCGGCAGTATATATATTCAATAAAATGCCTGCGGGCTGGCTGTGCGATTACGGGGAAAAGCCGGGAGCCGAGCTGACGGATCCACACATACAGAGAGTTAAGGGATATCCGTGGCGATGGATATATGCGGCAGGCTTCGCATGTCTTCTCGTCAGGCTTTCGTTCTGCGATGTGCAGTTTGCCGCGGCGGGGCTGTTCGCGTGCTGGGCGATGCTGATCATCGGCCTGGCAGATCTGAAATACATGGTGATACCTGACCAGTTCGTGATAATGCTGGCTCTGAGTGCGTTCGGGTTCATACCGTTTCACAGCTCGGTCTGGCAGCCGCTGCTGGGTGCGCTTGCCGGCGGAGGTGCGATGCTGGCGGTCGCAGGCACAGGAAGTCTGATATTCCATAAAGAAGTCATGGGTTTCGGTGATGTGAAACTTTTCGCATCGCTTGGTCTTGTGCTCGGACTGAAAGGGACCGTGGCGGTGCTTCTTGGATCCTCACTGGTGAGCGGGGCAGCAGCTGCGGCAGGGCTGGTGTCGGGGCGATACAGCAAAGACGATGAGCGACCGCTGGGACCATATATATGCGGCTGCGGGTGCTTATACATTTTTGCCGTCTGGCCGATGATTTTGTGATGTATTGTGTGCCGGCCGGTTATGATGTGGCGAGCGCCTGAATTATGACTAATAAATGTGGCACGCGGCTTTGAAATAATATATAATTAGAAAAGGTATACGATGAAAAAGAACATACTTCTTACAATAGAATACGACGGATCAGTATTCCACGGCTGGCAGCGGCAGCCGGACATGCCCACTGTACAGGGGTATCTGGAGCAGACGCTGTCATCGCTTCTCGGCAGCAGCATCACACTGAACGGCACGAGCCGGACTGATGCGGGGGTGCATGCATATGCTCAGCGCGCATCGTTTACAGCCGATGTGAAGATACCCGTGGAAAAGCTGGCGATGGTCGTGAACAACAGTCTCGCGAGCAGAGAGAAGGGGCCGTTTGCGGCATCACCTGTGAGGATCATAAAGGCCGAGGAGAAGTCTGCTGATTTTCATGCCAGATTCGATTGTAAAGGCAAGAAATATATCTACAGGATACTCAATGCGGAAAGCGCAGATGTCTTCGTGAGGAATTATGTCTACCATGTTGCAAAGCCGCTGGATACGGACGCCATGCGGCGCGCGGCGGGATATCTGGAAGGCACGCACGATTTCAAGTCTTTCGAGGCGGCCGGAGGGACTCCACGAGAGACCACGGTGAGGACGATATATGGTATAAGCGTCACAGGAGACAGGAACATAGAGATCCACGTGAGCGGCGACGGGTTTCTTTACAATATGGTAAGGATAATAGCGGGAACGCTGACGGATATAGGAGCGGGAAAGATCGCGCCGGAAAAGATGAAAGATATTATCGATGCAGCAGACAGATCAGCTGCAGGACATACAGCCCCGCCTTACGGACTGTACCTTGCAGAAGTGTACTACTGATATTTGCATGATCAAGGAGAAACGTATGGACAACAGACCAAGCTGGGATGAATATTTTATGGAAATGGCAGTGCTCACAGCAAAACGCTCCACGTGTCTTAGACGGCATGTAGGTGCTGTGATCGTAAAGGACAGACATATCGTCGCCACCGGGTACAACGGTGCGCCGAGAGGTCTGCAGCACTGCGGGGACCGCGAATGCGGATGCCTGAGGCAGCAGCTGGGGATCCCGTCGGGCGAGAAACATGAGCTGTGCAGAGCACTGCATGCCGAGCAGAACGCGATAATACAGGCGGCCACGCTGGGCCAGAGCATAGAAGGTGCGACGATATATATCACGCATCAGCCGTGCGTGATATGTGCGAAGATGATAATAAATTCAGGAATAAGCAAGATCATAGTAAAAGAAGGATATCCGGATCAGCTGTCTGTAGACATACTGGCTGAAGCCGGACTGAAAATAGTAATGTTAGGAGAAATCAAGTGACAGCTACCAGCATAGAATTATGGGGACCGTTTCTGGTCGCCTTTGTCGTGGCAGCGGCAGTTACACCTGCGGCGATAAAGATCGCGCCTAAAATAGGTGCGATGGACATCCCGAAGGATGAAAGGCGAATGCATAAAAAGCCGATGCCGAGATTCGGCGGCATCGCGATATATCTCGGGATAATGGCCGCACTTGCAGTCTTTGCACTCAAAGACAAAGGGATAACGAGCGTTAT
>CAKQIZ010000033.1 GCA_934247125.1 uncultured Clostridia bacterium | reverse complement strand
CTGTACGATCTGTCGCCTACCAGATGTATCTGTATGCTGAGTTTTTCCTGATTCAGTCTTTCAAAAACAACAGTGAGCTCATCTTCAGACATATTGATTTTCCCGAAATTGTTCGGATCATTGACAAAAGGTTCTATGACTGCTCCCGTTCCGAGTTCATTGGTCCCGTCCAAAAAGTATTTGATGCTGTCTACTTTTACAAGATGGTCATTGTATTTCTCCCTCCATCTGTTTGCTTTCGCGATCGTCTCTTCAAGCTCCGAAAAACTGTTCATCAGCGGCATCGTATGGTAATAGTGATTCAGTCTTCCCTGTTCTTCCAGTGCCTTTACTCCTGTGAAAACATCTTCCGAATCAGAAAATCCGTCGTGCAGTCCGCATATACCGTAATCCGTCATTTTTTCGAAGACAGTGCTCAATATCTCCGGATCTGCTTCTGAAGGCGGATACCAGTTCAGTTTCTCGAACATTTTATCTATGTCATGTCTGAATTCAAAAGCTCTCTCCTGGATCACACCGTTTGGTACGTTCCCTTCAGTTCTTTCATAATTGCATGAAGTCGAAGGATCATACGGAACGGTTTCATCTACTTCCATCAGCTCCAGCATTTTACTGTTCACCAGGCTTCTGTGAAAATTCATATCGCAGAGCAGTACCGGTCTGTCTGTAATATATTTATCCATAAAGTATCTGTCTGCATAGTCAGCATCCATCAGATGTGTAGGGCATGAATATGCGTATATATACGGCACCTCTTCTTTGGGATGCTCACTGGCATATGCCTTCACTATTTCCATTATCTCATCTATGGATCTGTATT
Organism: uncultured Clostridia bacterium; assembly: GCA_934247125.1. Taxonomy (GTDB): domain Bacteria; phylum Bacillota; class Clostridia; order Peptostreptococcales; family Anaerovoracaceae; genus Lentihominibacter. The sequence continues at coordinate 18,968 of CAKQIZ010000033.1, read as the reverse complement.
CTCTTTTTTCAAGAAGCAGACACCAGAGTGTCTTCGCAGTAGATACGATATGTGTATGGCTGTCTATGAATGCAGGTATTATCATTTTCCCGCATGCATCCAGCTCCGTAACGTCTCCATCCGCTTTATAATCATCATATGCTCCTACAAATTCTATCCGTTTATCTTTAACTGCGATACAATCTGCCCACAGCATTTTGTCATTTGCCGTCCATATTTTGGAATTCTTTATAATGTAATCGTTCATTTTGTCTTCTCCCAGATAAATCAAAGAATCTCGCCTTTTAATATCATGTGGTCGATCCCGGTAAATTCAAGTTCCATCTCATCCGTCTCCTCAAGATCACGATCCAGTATCAGCAGGTCTGCAGATTTTCCGACTTCTATGCTCCCCGTCATGTCATCGATAAACATTTCATATGCCCCGGAGGCAGTATAACTTTGAATCATATCAGACAGTCTCATGCAGTCTTTTTTCAGATCATCAGCCGGGCCGCATACGATGTCCTTGTAATTTTGATAATCAGGAGCTGTAACAGGATTTTTTCTCGTAACACCAATCTGAATGCCGACAAACGGGTTCAGCATCGTCATCACAGGAAAATCTGTTCCTGCAGCCACGACAACTCCGGCCTTCTTCAGTCTCCCCAGCGGATACTGGTCTAATATCCTCTTTTCTCCCATCATAGGTATGCCGAAATACTCTGCAAAACTGTCATACAGAGGCCATGACGGCTGCATCGATGCTATGACTCCCATTTCAGACATTCTGATCATATCTCTATCATCAATATTGAATATATGCGCTATGGCATCGCGGTTCCCTTTCACTCCACAGTTGTTCACATATTCAAAGCCATCAAGGACCTGTCTGACTGCCGCATCACCCATGCAGTGTACATGTATCTGAAACCCTGCCTTTGAAAGCTTCAGGAATGCCGCCTTCAGCCTTTCATCAGTCCACTGTGACGAACCTCTGTAATCCTCAGGCAGACCATTAGTCTTTAATATTTCACTTTCAAACGGCTCATTCATATAAAAACCAAATGCCCCATCATCACAAAAGAACTTTATTGTCTCTATCCTGAAATCATCATCCGTATCATATTTACCTTTATTCTGTATCATTATATCGAATTGCTCATCTCCCTTTGCAGGGTCTGCAAGCCATGCCGTCCTTACTCTTATCTTCAGTTTCTTTTCATGTGCAAGCTGTCGATAAGCCTCCATGGCATTCCTGCTCGCATAAGCATCGAATATACCAGCTATACCGTTAGGCAAAGCATACTGTTCCTGAAAAGCGATCAGTCCCTCTTTGTATTCTTCCACGGAAAAATCGGCAAGTTCAAGATTGTCAAATACAATATTTATTGCCTGCATCTCCCGGAAAAGGCCTGTCGGATCACCTGCTGCATCTACTTTCATTCCTCCGGACGGATCCGGGGTGTCTTTTGTGATCCCGGCCATCTCCAGCGCCTTGCTGTTTACCAGAAGGTAATGATGATCATAGGATCTCATTGTCAGCGGTCTGTCAGAACATATCTTGTCGATATCCCTGCATGTCGGCTCCCCTTCCGGATCCCTCTGGAACTCTGCCGGGTTCCACCCTACCACTCTGATTATCGGATCATTCTTATGCTCATCACAGTATGACTTGATTTCAGCCATCATCCTGTCTATATAATCCTGTCTTTTTTCATCATCAGCTCTTTCAAAGCCATACATCAGCTTAGTTTTGTAAAGCTCTGTGCATGACGATGCATGCATATGTGCATCGATGAACGCGGGTATCACACTATTCCCGCCTGCATATACCACATTAACATTCTCATCGTCATATATTCTGATTTCTTCTTCTGTTCCTATCGCAGCAATTTTTCCATCCTTTAAGGCAATATCGACTGTCTCTTCTTCAGAAATCAATCTGCTGTTTTTTATGATCGTATCTGCTCTCATCTGCTTAACCGTTTCCCTTTAACACTTACATTTATTTCTCTTAGATGTCGCTGCAGCTCTCATTATCGTTGCTGCAAGCAGCGATACCGACATTACAAGCCACGGTATCTTATATCCGCCTGTAGCATCAAACATCATGCCGACCACGACAGCTCCACATGTTCCGCCCACAGCAATAAGCATATTCATATAGCTGATGAACTTAGGCAGTTCTTTTTCTCCGCATATATATGCCATGATCAGTGGTGAAATCGTATTTACTGCAGGTATGCCGAAAGAATAAAGAACAACTGCAGGATACATAAGTCCCGGTATATCCCCTACAAGAGCATATCCTAATACTCCCAGTGCAAACATAAAGCACGTAGCCGTTGCACCAAACTGTATTCCGAATTTATCAGTTGCCCAGCCGATCGCCAGATTTGCTACGATCATCAGGATCGAAACAAGTGATGATATGAATGTTGCGATAGCAGGAGAATTACCCGCCATGATAAGTGTAGGTATGCCATGCTGAAGTTCGGCACTGGATGCCATTACCAGCAGAACACATGAGATAAGAGCTATCCATACTGCAGGCTTCTTAAGACCTTCTTTTGCAGTATATCCCTGGATAGAAGGTGATTCAGGCTGCTCTGCTTCGACGATCTTTTCTCCGTCTCCCATTCTTTTGATCCCCTTCTCTGCAGGACTCCATACTGCCAGCTTCGCCATAAACGGCAGACAGATAAGTATTCCTGCTGCACAAAAGAGGTATCCATCTCTCCACCCTGCTTTTACAACCACGTAATTCAAAATATTGATTATCGGCATCCCTATAAGAGACACTCCTGCAATATAAAAGCTCATCGCCTTGCCTCTTACTCCAGGGCCAAACCAGTTGCTGACCAGAATCGTGCATGGCGTCATAGTGCATGCTCCGAAACATATCCCCATAGGAATTGCCAGTGCATAGAAATGCCATACCTGAGTACTGAACGAAAATCCTATGAATGACAGTACACCGAGAATACTTGTGATCATCATTATTTTTTTGATGTTTTTCCCGTTTAATTTTCTGGATACAAGATACAGCGTGATCACATTTGCTATAGATAATATCGAAATATAAAAAGAAAATGCACCGACAGGTATCCCCAGTTCTGTAGTGACCGGCAGTAAAAATACTCCTGATGTGGAAATGATCCCGTTATAAACAAGAGTACCTATTACGGCTGACATGATGAGTATGTACCATCCAAAATAAACTTTGCCGTTCTCATCTTTTAACTTCATTTTATTGTTCATTTTTTCCTCCTTACCTTTCGAGATATGCGCGCTCTTATATCTCATGAATTTATCATACAATTCTGATTTCATTCTAACAACTGCCGTTTTTTGCATTAATTTTCTGAATTTATGTAAGATTTGACGGTATTCTAAAAGGAATATATAATAGTACTGTTCGGAGGGCAATTATGAAAAAAAGAACTACCATTTTGAACTTGAAGGACACGGAGCCGGATTTTATAAACGATTCCGCCGTTTCGATCAATGTATGCCGGGTCACTCACACTCCTGTGCACTACCATTCATCATCTGTTGAACTGCTCTACTGTATCGACGGTGAGTTTCAGATACATTGCAACCATGAAACAGTATCGCTGAAAAAAGGGCAGATGTTTACTATAGATTTTGAAGATATACACTGCCTTTACTCAGACTGCGACAACCTGATCGCCATGATGCATATAAATCTGAAAAAAGTCTCTGTTCCATGGAGCTACCTTCAGTTCGTATACTTTGCATGTGAAGACGGCAACTGCGAGCCTTATCAGCTGGAGCACCTCCAGAAAATAAAAAAACTGATCTTATCCGCAACATACAAGTACTGCAGGAACGGAACTCTCTCAAGCCGCGAATGCGATACTGTTGCCAGCAATATAACTTATACCCTTCTGAATTATTTCGACTGGTATAATTATATAAATGTATACCCAAACAACAATGATGAAATCAGAGAACGTTTTCAGGCGATCTCTGCATATTGCCAGACGAATTTCAGACGCAAAATAACGATCTCGGAACTTGCGGATATCGTTCACATCAATGAAAATTATCTTTCACGATTCATCAAGAAATCGCCATACGGCAGTTTCAGCAATATGCTCGGCTACATCCGCTGCTTTGACGCACAGAGACTGCTACTGACAACCGAACTGTCAGTGATACAGATCTCAAGTATGTGCGGGTTCTCAGATGATAAATACTTTTACAAGCATTTCAAACAGGCTTGGGGGCAAACGCCAAGCCAGTACCGGAAATGGTTTCTTGAGTATATAAAAAGCAGAGACAGCATCACTGTTCTTGAACCCGGGGAAGCCCTTGATTTTCTGGAGCCTTATACGGCAGAATACTTTTCCGAACTTGAAATCCAATCCTGATTCTCAGATATTCAAAAAATAAAGAAGCACCTGTCATAATCAGACCTGCCTTTCAACAGAGGTTATCTGCCCGAGTATGCGGAAGTGTGCTTCTTTATTGTGTATAAATGGAAGAAATATCATCTCCGAGATGTCCGGAGGATATCGATGTTGTCTTTTTATTATGCGGGAAATATCATCTACGATATTTCCCGACCGGACCATCTTGCGGTTCGATCCGATCGAACCGTTTTCGATCGGGTCCTGTGAATCTCTTTGCTATTTGATCCTGCCGTCAAGCGTCATGAGTATGCCGTACTGTTCCGGTCTTCGGTCTCTGAACGTGCATACCTCTCTTCTGTATGCCGCCAGCTCATCCAGGTCGAATGTAGCAGTAAGGATGCCTTCGGTCCTGGTGTCGGCCTCTGCGATCTTGTTTCCGCGATTATCGGAAATAAACGATGCTCCCCAGAAACGCACCGCCGTACCGCCCATCTCTTCAACACCGATACGGTTCGAAGCGATCACAGGCGTCATATTCGCAGCCGCATGCCCCAGCATCACGTTCTGCCAGTGATCATAGTCATCCGGCTCGCCGTCGATCTGATCCGGCGGAACAGCGAACGTGCCTATCGCAGTCGGATAAAGCAGCATTTCCGCGCCCAGCAGCGCCATTGACCTGGCAGCCTCAGGGAACCACTGATCCCAGCATATTCCTACGCCTATCTTTGCATATTTCGTATCCCATACACGGAACCCCGTATCCCCGGGACTGAAATAAAACTTCTCGTAATAACCCGGATCATCAGGAATGTGCGTTTTCCTGTATATCCCCAGGTATGTGCCGTCGGCATCTATCATCATCACCGAATTGAACCTGCAGCAGCCGCTTTCCTCGAAGAAACTGATCGGAAGTACCACGTCCAGTTCTTTTGCCAGCTCGGAGAACCGTTTAAGCACCGGATTCCCCTCTGCCGGTCTGGCAATGGAAAGATTGTCATAATCCACTACCTGTGCGAAATACTGCGTCTGAAAAAGCTCCTGTATGAGTATGATGTTCGCTCCCTGCGAAGCCGCCTCCCTTATGAGCTTCTCGGCATTTGCTATATTGACCCCGGCATCTGCGCAGCATGCCATCTGCGTTGCCGCCACCGTCACTTTTCTCATCAGCCTGCTCCTTTACGATATATATTTCATCTGTAAATAAAGTTGTTTTATCATTCTATACCATCAGAATGTAAAAATCTATGACTTTCTTGTTCATTTTATTGTATTTTTAAAATGTTCTGATTATTTTACGTATGATACCACTGCCTGAAAACTTGTGTTATAATACAAAAATAGCAACTAAGACATTTCTTGCAGATCATTTTGCTAGAGCACTCACTAAAAGGAGGTTTGTCATATGCTTCGAGAAATCGAATATGAAAAAGATCTGCCTGTAAAAGTGCAGGTATTGCAGATACAGCAGTGCCCGTGGCATATCCACGACGATATCCAGATAATTTACGTGCTCGAGGGCGAAGTAGAACTCAAGCTCACCTATGCGCGTTACCGCCTTACCAAAAATAACATACATTTCATCCACAGTGCTGACGTACACGGTTTTAGAGCGCTCTCCGACGACAATCTTGTCATAGTTCTGAGCCTCAACCTCGACTATTTTTCAAAATATCACGAAGACCTGATCCACCAGATCTTTACGACAAAGGTCAGTGAGAATATCGCTACATACAAGAAGCAGCTCGTACTTAAAGGCCACATATTCTCGATAATATCCGAACTCCACATGCAGAAGAAAGGCTACAAGAAACGCATCACAGAGATCTCGCATGCGCTTATAGATGCGCTTTACCAGGATTTTCGCGGATTCAGCGTCGACCTGGAAACACGCACATTCCTGCATCAGGTCTCCAGAGACCCTGTTCAGATAGAACGTATCAGCAGGATCGTCAGCTTCGTTTACAGCAATTACCCTTATAAGCTCAGTCTTTCCACGATCGCCGAAAATGAAAATATCAGCAGCTATTATCTTTCGCATCTTTTCCAGCGGCTTGTCGGAGACAGTTTCAGGAATTTTGTCAGCATGGTCCGCGTGGAAATGTCTGAGCCGCAGCTCCTCAGCACGGACAACTCCATTGCTCAGATATCCGCAAACGTCGGGTTTTCCAATGCAAAATACTATGTCGACAACTTCACCAGCTGGTTCGGCTGCCATCCTAAGGAATACCGTCAGCTTTACAAGAGTGAGCTCCCCGGCAGCAAGCCGTGTCTCGTCAAAGAAATGCCGTTTGACAGCATCAATGACGCGATCGAACCTTATGAGGAAATGCCCGCATTTACAGGAGCTTCGGAGCTGGTAAAAGCTGTTTCTCTGGACTTTCGCAAGCTGGATCTTTTCCAGAAAGCCTCGGTGCAGTGCGAAGATCCTAAGAGATTCTACAAAGGCTATGACCCGCAGCAGGACTGTATAGATTTTCTCAGCGAAATGCTCAGCGATCCGAGATCAGCCAAACTCCCGCCGATCTCCACCGACACGGCCAGGAGCAAAAACGGCACGTTCACATTCAACGATATGAAAAAACCGCTCTACTACCTTCGCGAGTTCCTGGAAGACCAGTTCAGCACCATCGCGGATCACAGCGACTGGTACATCATGACTAAGAATTCCCACGATGCACAGCTGCTGTTTTTCAGCAAAGACCCGGAAAATACGCAGAGCATCGAATTCAACATGTTCAATATTCCCGGGAAATACAAGATCACTGAACATCGGCTGCAAGCATCATCATCGTGCATCATGCTGTGGCAGCAGCTCGGCTTTAAACCGCAGCTGACTGTCGAGGAAAAAGAGCAGATAGAAAAGATGTCTGCACCTCGCATCTCATGGCACATGTTTTCATCATCGGGCAGTATCACATATTCTGTCAAGCTCAGACCTCTGGACATAATCTTCGCAGAGATCGAAAAGCTCTAAAATGCGAAAAGTGTATACGGCACGCCTCGAAAAAAGCTGCGCGTATACACTTTTCTATATTTAGGGTTAGAATCTGTCTTTTATATATTATATCTGCCTAAATGAGATAAACCGTCATATCCACGCGTTCCCAGTTCACGATCTCAGATGTGCAGACGCAGATCTTGCGCTCCAGCCATTTGTAGCGTTCGTCGCCTGTCCTGAAATCCACAGTGCCTTTGAAATAATATTCCTCAGGTAAAACATGCTCACCGTTCATCAGTTTTTCTTCCACACTTCCGTTTATATCCAGGAACGCCTTCATTTCCATGAGGATATGCGCACCATCGTCTGTCTTCAGCATCATCAGCCCGTCGATATTGTTGATCCCCGGTGCAGGAGTATAGGTCACTCCCATACCGATCGGAACTATCTCGCCGCGAAGCTCATCACCTTCGAACACTCCGCCGTCAGTCGGTGAAACCAGGGTCTCGCCAAGGCAGGTCACTCCCATATCTATATCATGCTGCTGAACAACAGACATCGTAAAAAGTTTTTTCATACTTCATTCCTCCATGAATTTTTTATCAGGCGCCTCAGGGTATCGCGCCGGATGGCGGATCTGCTACACCTCGCCGTTTACAAGCTCCCCGTCAAATACGACTGCTTCCACATTGATATCCTTGAGCTGATCGATCGGAGTCTCGAACGGATCCCTGTCGATCACGATAAGGTTCGCACGCTTGCCTTTTTCCAGCGAACCGATCTTGTCCTGCCATCTCAGCTGCTTAGCGCCGTTGATGGTGTAACCCTCTACCAGTACAGGCACCGAAAGTCTTGCCGACGCTTCAGGTCTCATGCTGTTCGGATACTTCTCAGGATCGAGCGGGAATTCAGGATCGATCCTCGTCGCAGCCACCTGCATACCGAAGAACGGGTAAGCTCTGTGCATCTCGTAAGCCGTAACGACGTCACTCGAGAAAGCGACCATCGCGCCGCTGTCGATCATCTGGTTGAACTGATACATCCTGCGCCATTTTTCCTCAGTGTAGTAGTTCATTGCCTCTTCGCCGAAATATCCGCCGGACCAGTGGCAGCTCCAGTTGATGTCGATGCCCAGCTCGGCAGGTCTTCCCATATCTGAAGGATCCACTACCTCGCAGTGCGCGAATATCGGCTGACATACCCACGGCTCGCCGTTTTCCGCAGCGATCTTCTGCGCCGCCTCGACAGCTTCACATCCGACTCTGAACGCTCTGTCGCCTACCATGTGTATGTGCAGGTCGAGGCCTTCTCTGTTGCAGAGCACGAAGCACTTTGTCAGCTCGTCCTTTTCCATCATGATCTCGCCGTAATTGCCGGGATCGTGTATATGTTCATGCAAAGATGCAGAGTTGCCGCTCTCGTTGGTTCCGTCGAGGAAGAGCTTCATCGTATTGAGTTTGATGTGTTCTGTAGTGTAAAGCTTCTGATATTCTCTCAGCTTGGTGATCTTTTCAGGAAGATCTTCATATGACCAGAAGCGTACAGCTGCATCGTAGTAAATGTGCAGTTTTCCTGCCTTGTCCATCTCGTATACGGTCTGGATCTGGCGGTCAGTCTCGATCAGAGCATCGAACAGAGCAGTGATGCCGCTCTCTCTCATCAGGTCGAAGAACGGTTTCATCGTATCTTCGGTCAGCTCTTCAGGCGGCCTCCAGCCGACAGCATCGTACACATTGTCTATAAAGTGTCTCCATGCCAGCTCCTTTATCCAGCCTGTAGGTTCTCCGTTCTCGTCTCTTACAAAGATCTCTAGCTTGCTCGGATCCGGAGTGTTCTTGTCAACGCCCATCAGTTCCAGCATCTTGCTGTTGACCCAGCAGAGATGCTCGCCGAAATCCTGACAAAGCACCGGTCTGTCAGAAACGACAGCGTCGAGCATGGCCTTGTTCGGCCCATCCTCATCGAACATCGATGTCGGATAATACTCAAAGTATATGAACGGCATCTCTTCCTTCGGATGCTCCTCTGTATACTGCTTCACAAATGCCAGCAGTTCGTCTGCATCCTCCGTCCACGGAAGTCTGACATGCCATGAGCTTGCCGAGCACATTCCCGGATGTATATGGCTGTCTATGATACCCGGCAGGATCGTTTTACCTGCAAGATCATGCACCTGGACATCCGCATGCTGTGAACATCCGCAGTCCGCACCGGTCATGTACTCCTCGGCACCCTTGCTGTCACCGGCATAGATGATATCGCGTCCGTCCGTTACCAGGACTTCTGCAGTGCCGTCACCTGCCGACGTGTAAATCTTCGCGTTTTTATAAATATGCATTTTAACACCACCTTTTGGCTTTTGATTTTAACATCTGTGTTTTTTGTAAAAGCTGCATCAGCGGATACTGCCCGGCTGAATGCCGGGCATGTCCGCAATGATCGTAATCGTTACTCTATATCCATTTCAGGAGGCAGCTGTCTGAATCCCTTTGTCTTGATTCCCAGGATCACAGCACCGACTGCAAGCCATATCAGACCTATGATCTTTGCGACCGTTGCCATGTTGATCCACAGATATATGCATATCGCCATAGCTATTATCGGCAGTACCGCATAGTTGAATATAGCTTTTCCGCCGCGTTCTCCCTTTTTCTTCAGGAAGTATACAGGAACGGACAGATTTACGAGTACGAATCCTGTAAGTGCACCGAAGCTTACGAGCTCTACTCCGCCAAGGATGTTGTCTGTGAAGAACAGCGCCACGAGTCCTACGAGACCGACAAGTGCCAGGTTGTAGATAGGTACGCCTTTGCTGCTCATGTGTCCGAAGAACTTCTTAGGCAGGATATTGTCACGTCCCATGTTGTACATGATACGGATAACTGCTGCCTGTCCTGACAATGCGCATGCAACGCTTCCGATATTGTCTACCACCAGGAACATGATGTCCATATGAGGTATAGTCTGGATCTTTGCAAGAAGTTCAAATATACCTGCGTTAGGATCTTCCATCTGCTGGTATCCTACAGGCCACATGACCTGAGCTATGTACGCTATCAGTGTGAAGATGAGTCCTGCGCCGAGACACACCAGAACGATCGCTCTCGGGATGTCTCTCGCAGGATTCTTGGTTTCTTCTGACAGAGTCGAAACTGCGTCGAAGCCAAGGAACGATACACAAAGGATGGCAGCCGGATAAAGTACAAGTCTCAGTTCGAAGACTTCCGGATTATAAAATGCAGTACCGTCGATAATTCCTTTTGAAGTTCCGTCTATACCGCCTTTAGTAATAGTTATGATTCCTACAACGACGAACAGTGCCATCATCAGAAGCTGTGCAGCTACGATAACTGTATCTACCTTTGCTGCCATGCTTATTCCTGCTGCATTTACCACGAATAAAAGTGCTACCAGTATCAGTACCCATGCCCATGCCGGAACTGCAGGAACGTATGTCTCCATGTAGATCGCTACCGACAGTATGCAGATCATCGGCAGAAGCAGGTAGTCTAGCAGCATTACCCAGCCTGCAAGGAATCCCACATGCGGATTGAGTGACTGCTGTACATACACGTAAGCTGATCCTGATTTCTGGAATTCACGCGACATGTTCGCATAGCTGAATGCCGTGAAGAACATTGCTATTGCCGTGATGACAAAACATGTCGGATACATGCCCTTGGATGCAACTGACAGCGGACCGTAATAGTTGAATACTACAGTCGGCGCCATGTACGCCAGACCGAATATGATCAGCGAACCTAGTCCCAGGACCTTTTTGAATTCACCATTTTGTTGTTGCGTTTTTTCACTATTCATTATTTCGCACCTCCCAGTAATTTTGCATTTTCAGAATACACTGCAAGATGCGGTAAAACAATGCCGACTTATCGACGTTTTTGTATAATATTACACGAAAACGTCAATGTTTGTCGGCAGTTTTGCATTTAAAATATAAGTTTTGTGAATTCATTCACAACTAGAGGTTCAGATCAGGCGGAAGCTGTTTGAAACCTTTTGTCTTTATAGCCAGCACGATGATCCCGATAGCGAGCCATGAGAAACCGACTATTTTTGCGATAGCTGTCAGGTTGAGCCACAGGTATATGCACACTGCTGCCGCGATCACAGGTATGATCAGATATTTCACGACCGCCACACCGGATCTTTCCCTGTCTTTCACCCAGAATCTCACGATAACGCAGATGTTGGTCAGAATGAATCCCATAATAGCGCCGAAGCTTACCAGTGACATCGCATTCATGAGGCTGTCCTGGAAAATGATAGCTGCCAGTCCTACTACTGCTGTCAGCAGTATGTTCTTAACAGGAGTCTGGAACTTAGGATGGATATATCCGAAGAATTTCTTTGGAAGGAATCCGTCTCTTCCCATTCCCAGCAGTATTCTCGCTGTCGCTCCCTGTCCTGCTATGCAGCATCCGATCGATGCGAGAGTGTTTATCAGGATGAATATCGTGTTCATCCAGCCTATGCCTATATGTACATTGAACTCGGTTATGGCTGTGTTCGGATCCTGGATCGCACCCGGCTCATACGGCCATCCGCAGTTCATGAAGTATGCCACGAGGAAGAACTCTATCGCTGCTCCCACACAGATGATAACAACTGCTCTAGGCATGTTTTTTTCAGGATTTATCGTCTCCTCGGAGAACGTAGTCACCGAGTCGAATCCTACGAATACGATCGCCATGATCGCCGCACCTGTCATGATCGGCCCCAGCTCGAACATGTCAGCATTGTAGAGCGCTTCCGGATAGATAAGTGTTCCCGCTCCGCCTCCGCCGAGCACGAACTTGATGATGAATATCACAGTCACGACCAGTGCAATTATCGGAGCTATAACATTGATATTGTTCACTACCGATGCGACACCGACACCGACACAGTTGCAAACTGCAACGAATACTACTGCGATTATTATCCACGCCCATACAGGCACTGCAGGCACCATGATGTTCAGGTACAGTCCGCAGCCGAGATAGCAGGTCATAGGCAGCAGGAAGTAGTCTAGCATAAGCCCCCATCCTGCGATGAATCCCAGCTTAGGTCCTATAGATCTGCTCACATAACTGTAGACAGATCCCGCAACCGGATATTTCCTGCACATCTTCGCATAGCTCAGTGCGGTCAGCGTCATCGCCACGCCTGCAACTATGAGCGTCAGCGGGAAATGGCCGTTCGTGAGGACATTGATGATCCCGTAATACATCAGCACGCATGCCGGACAGAGATATGCCAGTCCCTGGCACACAAGCGTCGGCAGCTTAAGTACGCGTTTCAGTTCTGTTTTTTCAGCTGTTTTTTCAATATTCATAGCTTCCATAACAAACCTCCTTTTTTTAATAAATCAGTATTTATGAATAAATTCCGGCCCCGGTGACCGTGATGCTTCAGGCAGCGATGCGCATAAACTGCATTTAAAACACATGCGCTGCAGCGTGCCGGTTCTGACATGTCTGGCATATCTGACCGGCCCGCCGGATGCGCCGGATGCGATATGCGCATCTGCCTGCCGCATCACTTTCGAGGCTGTTTTTCATACACGACTTTGCCTTTGAAAAATGTCTTTTCTACTTCGACAGCGTAGATCCTGTCTGCCGGAGTATTTTCAAGGTCTGCATCCATTACGACGAGATCTGCTGATTTTCCGGGTTCTATGCTTCCGGTCAGATCGTCAAGGAACATCTGGTATGCTCCTCCGAGAGTTATCGCTTTTACTGCTTCATGCAAAGCTGCAGGCTTCTCGCTTCCCAGCACTTTACCTTTGAATTTATCGTAGTCCGGTGCGTCAGGAAAAACCGTTCTTGTCATAGCGCACTGTATCTCGTGCATCGTGTCAGGCGGCGGCGTGACCGGGAAGTCCGTGCCGAATGCCACTTTCACGCCTGCATCGAGGAAGGCTCTCAGCGGATATGCCTTGCCGGCTCTTTCCGCTCCCACCAGCGGCGTCATGCCCTCTATATCTGAATCGTAGACCATCCATCTCGGCTGGCAGTTCGCAACGATGTCGTTTTCGGCCATCAGCTTCACATCTTCATCTCTCACCAGCATCAGATGTGCGATGACGTTTCGCGGTACGGATCCGTCTTTCGGATCACCGCATTCAACAGCTGCATCTGCTGTGCCGCAGGAGCTGCAGCCTGCATCCCCCACCGGTCCGAAACCTGCCGCGCGCTGCGCCTTTGCAAGACAATCCACGCTCTGCCTTACCGCGTTGTCACCCATCGCATGGACGTGAACGCTGAACCCTGCCTCCATCGCATCCTTTGCGGTAGTCACGAACTCCTCGTCGCTCCAGTAGAGCGGCTCGTTGTAGTCTGCCGGCAGTCCGTTTTCTTTCGTAAATGCTTCATCATACGGCTCGATCAGCGAGAACATCCCTTCTGCGAACATCTTGACGGTGTCGATCCTGAAATCATCGCCGACATCATCGGCACCTGCGGCTTTGCGCTTCACTGCTTCAGGCAGCTGCCCGGCAGCTTTGCCCGGCTCCATCAGGTACACTCCTCTTATCCTGAGCGTGAGCTTTCCTTCGTCTGCGAGTTCTTTGAACGCGGCTCTCGCGTTGTCGCTGTGCATACAGTCCTGTACGAGTGTCACGCCGTATTTGTTGGCGTAGTTTTTCTGGTAGTACATGAACGCTTCCTTGTACTTCTCCACAGAAAAGTCGTAGCCGGGGGCATTCATCTTGATCAGCTCCATCGCCTCGGGATCATTGAAAATGCCCTGCGGATAGCCGTTTTCCTCGCGGTAGATCTTTCCGACGTAAACGTCCGGCGTGTTTTCGTCTACCCCTGCAAGCTCGATGGCTTTAGTGTTTACCCAGAGATTGTGCTGACAGAATGATTCGAGCACGACCGGCCTGTCGCTGCAGATCTTATCGATATCGTGCCTAGTCGGGACTCTGTCTCCCTGGAAGTTGCCGAGCACCCAGCCTGTCCCTCTGACGAGGTCGTCTCCCGGATTTTCCTCGATGAATTTCCTGAGTCTCGCCATGTATTTGTCTATGACTTCGTCCTCGCTTTCACCGTCCTGTATGTAGATCCCGAACAGGTCGCATCCGGAATATGCGCTGGCTGCGATCGACGGGTGGCAGTGCGCGTCGCACATGCCGGGCAGTACTGTCTTTCCTTCACAGTCGATGATCTCAGTGTCTGCGCCGATATGCGCTTTCAACTCGTCTCCGCTTCCGGTCATCATGATCCTGCCGTCTTTTATCAGGACCGTATCGCCTCTGATAATGTTGTCGTTTTTGTCCGGAGAATATATTTTGCCGTTAACAAGTGCTTTATCTGCAAATGTCATTTCCTGAACCTCCTTTTTCCGTTTCAAATCTGTTTTGGTTCGATCCGTTTGTTTTTTCGATCCGTTTCGTCGAAGTAATTCTATTCCAATTTTTCAGATAATAATATATACATTTTCGTCTGTTTTTTGTATAATTTAATAGAATTTTATATATAAATCGCTGTTTTGCGGCGAAATTGCATTACTGTACAAACCAAAATCAGCGAGCATCTGCAACACACAGTACAACGGAGGGAGAGCCTTGATAGAAAAAGCGAAAGGAAATCTTATACCTGATCTTATCCCCGGCACGCCTGTCGGGATATCGATATACTCGGTGACAAAAGAAGCGCCTCATCACCACGAGGGCTTCATGGAAATAATATACTGCTTCAAGGGGCCTGTGAATATATCCTCGAGATCACAGGACATGCTGCTCGAAGACGGTGACATCATCTCGTGTGATCCGTTCGACATACACTACATGACAGCAGCCGTCACTGACGGAGCGGAGGATGACGGCACGGCCGAACAGCATGATGCCGGGAATCTGCTGGTGTCGTTTTACTTCGATCTGCAATCTCCTGTCTTCGAAAAGCCGGACCTCGACAAGCTGTATTTCATATGCGAGCCATCAGCGATCCCTGAATCAAAACAGCAAAATCTTGCTGAGCTGAAGCGTCTGCTGCTGACGCTGCTTTATTTTTACTGTTTCCCGCATCCGAAACTGCCGCGCGCTGAAACGGCAGTGCGCTTTTCCAAAAAAATAATCCAGACTATGCTGGATAATTTTCACTATTTTTATTTCATCGCCAACTCGACTGAATACTCGGATGAGATGAAGATCCGCTTCGAAAGCATCATCACTTACATCGAAAAAAACTATTCCGACAAGATCACTCTGAGCAGACTGTGCGAGACAGAACACTACAATTACAAGTATCTGTCACATTTTTTCAAAAAGACATCCGAGGTCGGATTTTCAAAATTCGTGAACGATATCAGAGCATACAAAGCCGCTTTCATCCTGCTTGAGACAAATAAAAACATCTCCGAAATATCATATGATGTCGGCTTTTCTGCACCGATGTATTTTTACAAGATCTTCAAGCTGTGGAACGGCATGACGCCGAACCAGTACCGGAAGAAACTGCGTGAACTGACCGCTGCAGCCGATGAAAACACTTACTATGACACCCTCACGGTAAAAGAGGAGCTCGAGCATTTCATCTCGTTCCACTTCGCTCAGCTTCAGGTTCCTGAACTGTGGCTGACACCGTATATCCCTTTTAAAGGACTGCCAATCAAAAAGGTATGACAGCGCAAATATGAGATATCGGGCAGGGCGCCAGGCCAAAGCAGGCGCCCCTCACTGCGGCATCACGATACCAAGAATCAATTGTAAGAATACTATTCTTGGTAAAAACAACGATTTTTTGGCGATTTTTTTGATGACAAATACCAAGAGTGCCCGTCTGATAGCTGGTTTTTGGTGTTTTTTATGTGAAAACAGCGGTATTTCCATATGAAAATTACCAAAAGATGATTGACTAAATCAATCTTTTGGTAAACGGCTTCTTTAAATAAGAGGATATTGCAGTGATTTTACCAAATAGAATAGTGCTGAAAGCTGCTCTTCTGTCAGCTTGTTGCCGATCTCGCATGATGCGAATCCGCACTGCGCCTTTGTTCGATCTTACAAAATCCTGACTCCCATCTCTTCTTCAAGATTCTTTATCGCGGCGCTCAGACTCGGCTGTGATATGAACAGCTTTTCCGCTGCCTCCGTCATATTCCCGCATTCCGCCGCTGTCACCAGATAAGTCAGCTGCTGCAGTGTCATCTTCTCATCATCTCCAGTCTCTCTTTTTTGACTTAACCCAGATACATCTGCATGTAGTGCTGCTTCATCAGATCGTCTATCAGATCGCTGATGTCGTCGAGCTCGAAGTATCTGAGCTTTTCCTCCGACGCCCTGCCGTACTGGTCCCGGAACTGCTTCGGGGTACAGTTGTACCACCTCTTGAAAGCGGAATAATAGTATTTCACATCTGAAAAACCACATTCCTCGGATATTTCAAGTATCGTCTTATCTGTATTCAGCAGCAGGCTTTCCGAAGCGTTGGCTCTGATATAGCTGAGCATCCCGCGGAACCCGACAGACGCCTTGCGCATGTACTCGGACATATATCCTTCTGTAAAATTCATCTGCGCTGCGATATCGCCTACTGTGACTTTTTCCTTTATGTGCTTGTGCAGATAATCGTTGATCTCATGCAGCTTCATGAGCATTTCACCATTTTTGTCTCTGAACTTTTCCCCTGTATGAAAAAAGAAAATATCAAAATGCCCGATGAACAGATCGACGATCTTCCCGGTGACTTCACTCACTTTCGCCTCATCGCCGCCTTCCCTGATAAATCTCAGCAGCGCGATCATCATGCCTTTGAGGCGCTCGTGTTCAGGAGTCGGAAAAGGCAGGCTCGTTTCTTCAAGGCCTTCGCACACAAACAGATTATTGCTGATGAACGGGTATTCATCTTCGTACCGCAACAAATCGAAGCAAAGCGATACGCACATGTTGTCCTGCCCGTCGTAGAGGTAATAGGCATCCCTGTCGACCGAGATATATTCTCCTGCATGCAGCGTGAATTCCTCATACGCATACGAAAACTTCACGCTTCCTTTCAGGCAGAAAATGATTTCGAGTATGCCTTTTTCGTTTATCTTGGTCGGCGCCTTTTCCACTGAATACACACTGATACTGAGCGGAGTGGCGCCGACCTGCTTTCTTAAATTTCCCATATCGTCCTCCTGAAAGCTTAAAAAACGAATGTGCCCTGACGCATCGATGCACATCGCTGCGTCTGCTGCTGCCGCGTCCGCTACTGCGGCTTCTGCTGCTTTGCATCCGTACGCTTTGCGACTACGAAAAACCTGCCGTCTTCCGTCTGATATGCGCACGTGGATAGCGTCACCAGCTGATCTCCATACTCCGCGATCACTCCCGTATCGTACTCAGACAGCGCCTTGACACCCTTTACATACTCATTGAAATCCGACTGCGAAGTCATACCGGCATACTGATAATACTTGAATTCCGTCGAATCCTTTGGATAGATCTTCGAATACCCGGCTGCGATCACCTCGTATGTCCCCTGTCCGCCCTTGTATATCGTATCGAACTGGAATGTCTTGTGCTCCTTGTAAAAGTCATAGTCGTTATACTTCTCGATATCACGGAACATCGTGCCGTTTTTCATATGATGCCCGTATATCAGGAAATTAGATGTCGGTATGAATATATCGCTCGCCGCATCCATGAACGGCACTCCGGACCCTGTATACTCCTTGCTGAATCCTCTGTGGAGATAAAATTCCGGATCGTCCTTCGTCTGCATCACAGGATAGTCGACCCTCGTGTCTTCGATCTTTATCCAGCCTATGATATCACTGTTCGCAAGATAAAGGTCAGCGTACTTGCCTATGACGGTCCCCTTGTCTGTGATCAGATCCTCCCTGCCGGTCTGCAGATCCTTGAGATCCTCGAGCGCATTCTGCTCACGTATGCCGTTGATAAAATAGTCGGCCAGCACACCTGCCGAGCCCACAAATACTATGAGACAGATCACCAGAACTATCTTTCTTCCTATGCTCATATATCTGTATTCCTTTCCGCTGTCCGGGCCCGGATCGGATGTGACCCTGCTCCGGACCAGATCAGTCGTAATGCAAATCAGCACCGAACGGATGCTTCCGCCCGGTGCCTTAAAGTCTTACCGTTAGTTACCGGTCAGTTCCACAGTATCTAGCAGTCTGATATTGTTTGCCTTAAGTATCTCGATCGCCTTCGCAGGCTCCTCAACTTTTATCATTATAACGGCTCTGTCGTCCTTCGCTCTGATAGTCGAATAGATGTAGTCTACACCGATATCATTATCGGCCAGGACTTTGAGCACCTTGTGGAGACCGCCCGGACGATCTTCGATCGACACTGCGACAACTTCTGTTATGCTTGCCGTGAAACCCGCTGCCTTCAGTATCTTTGTCGCAGCCTCCGGATCCGGAACGATGCATCTGAGAATACCGAAATCAACAGTATCTGCGATCGTACTTGCCTTGATATCGATATCGTTATCAGCCAGGATCTTAGTAAGATCAGCCAGTCTCCCTGTTGTGTTCTCTACAAACACCGACATCTGTTTAATCAACATTTTAATTCCTCCTCTGTCTGCCGTCAAAGATCACAGCTTTCTGGTATCCTTGACTCTAACTGCTTTACCTTCGCTTCTAGGCAGCGTCCCCTCGTTGAGGAACTTTGTCTTGCAGCCTATCCCCAGCATATCTCTCAAAGCATGATCCAG
>CAKQIZ010000032.1 GCA_934247125.1 uncultured Clostridia bacterium | reverse complement strand
TGAAATGGAAAAGAAAGTGCTGAAGGAACCGATCTTCATAGAAGAGATCGTAGATATCATCAGAAGCGGCGGCAGCGTCGGGCCCGCTGATCACTACTGTGAACGATCTGGTTGCAGTAGTCACATATTATGGCCTCGCATGGCTGCTGCTGATACAGATAATGCATATCGTGTAAAGTCCTGCGCAGTTCTGCCTGCGCTGTGTACAGATGAAGGAAATGCGAGAAAAGAGATAGAAGCGAAAACAGGAAAACCTGTAATATCATCAGAGAATGCAGAATCTATGCTAATGGGGTCTGTTGTTACAGAAATGATAGAAAAGCTCTCCGATGACAAGTAACTTGAGATCTCACGAAAAGGATGAAAAAACTGCCCTTAATAAAGAAAATAAAGATGGACGATTAGCATCAGGTGCAAATTGTAGAAGTACATGAGACATGATATAATGCTGTTACAATGGCACATGTTAAGAGACTGGGAGCGCGAGATGACAAAACAAATTGATTTGAACCGTGAATTATTGGCTGGATTCCGTACAGCAGCAATAGATTTATCATACAGGTCGAACCTGGCTTATCGTCCGGAATTTCTTTCGAACAACCCTGCAATGGGAAGAAAGGTCCTTGTGTCGATCGAGCAGGAACTGGCCTCTTGTGACCAGTTTAAAATCAGTGTGGCTTTTATCACAAAAAGCGGGATAACGCCATTACTGCAGGTTTTGAAAGAGCTTGAAGAAAAGTGTGTGCCTGGTGAAATACTGACTACCGACTATTTGTCGTTCAGTGAACCGGAAGCATTGGAAATGCTTGCATCTTTAAAGAATATCAAGCTTAGAATGTTCAGGACGGATAATGAGACGGGAGGATTTCATACAAAGGGATATATTTTTCGCAAGGAAGAAATGTATCGAATAATAATCGGAAGTTCAAATATGACCCTAAGTGCTGTAACCAGAAATCGTGAATGGAATACGAAGATAGTATCTGCAGAGAACGGTGAAATCGCTCAGGATATTTTAAATGAGTTCAATGATCTCTGGAACGCTCGCGCGACCCGGGATTATGATGATTTCATTGAAGAATATAAGCTGAGTTATATTAAGGAAAAGATGATCCGTCAGCAGCGAAAAGCAGCCGCACAGGAATCGGTCGTTGAACTGGGAAGATACAAATTAAAGCCGAATAAAATGCAGGTCGCCTTTGTTAAAAACATTATTCAGTTATATAGTAACAATGTAAAAAAAGCATTGCTTACAAGCAGTACCGGAACGGGAAAGACGATAGCGTCAGCTTTTGCAGTACGGGAATTAGATCCAGAAAGGATGCTGTTCATAGTCCATAGAGAGCAGATCGCTAAACAGGCTTTAAACAGCTACAAAAGAATTTTCGGTGAGTCAAAAACATATGGCTTATTGTCAGGAAATCAAAAAGATATGCATGCAGATTGTATGTTTTCGACTATGCAGATGATGGCAAAGCCTGAAATCCATCAGAGTTTTGATCCTGATGCTTTTGATGTGATAATACTGGATGAATGTCATCATGCAGGTTCTTCAAGCTATCAAAAAATAATGGCTTACTTCGATCCAAAGTTCTGGCTTGGTATGACTGCAAGTCCCGATACTAGCAATTATGATATTTACGAACTTTTCGATCATAACATCGCATATGAAATCAGGCTTCAGCAGGCATTAGAAGAAAATCTGCTATGCCCATTTCATTATTTTGGTATAACTGATCTTGAGATCAATGGAGAAGTCTTTGATGACGATTCCGGCTTAAGAGATTTCAATAATCTTGTGTCTGATGATCGTGTCGATCATGTTCTGGAAAAGGCAGAGTATTTTGGATACTCAGGCAGTCGAGTCAAAGGGCTTGTTTTCTGCAGCAGAAAAGATGAAGCAAAAGAACTTTCTTCGAAATTCAACAAGAGATTTAAGAAAAACGGCCAGCTGTACAGAACTGAAGTTTTGACAGGAGAAGACAGTCAGGAACGACGTGAAAAAGTGATCGGCCAGCTCACTGCTGATGAACTCTCTGAAGATTGTATAGATTACATTTTTACTGTGGATATTTTTAACGAAGGAGTTGATATTCCTGAGATAAATCAGGTGATCATGCTGCGACCTACAGAATCACCTGTCATATTTATACAGCAGTTAGGAAGAGGTCTTAGAAAATATGAAGACAAGGAATATGTTGTGATCCTGGATTTCATTGGAAACTATATGAATAATTTCATGATCCCGATAGCATTATCAGGGGATCGCAGTTATAACAAAGATTCTATGCGCAGGTACATACGTGAAGGCGCCAGAGTGATACCAGGATCTTCAACGATCCATTTTGATGAGATTTCCAAGAAAAGAATATATGAATCTATAGATAAGGCAAAGACCAGTGACATGAGACTTCTGCGGGATTCATATAGAGCCCTGAAAAACAAACTGGGAAGAATACCGACGATTCTTGAGTTTAAAGAACATGGTGCTGTCGATGTTATCAAGATATTTGAGAAATGCGGATCATATCATGCGTTTTTGAAAAAGTATGAGCCTGATTATGTATGCACGCTTTCTAATGATGAGGCACTGATTATCGAATACATGTCTAAAAAGCTGGTTTCATACAAACGAATTCATGAACTTGCACTTTTAAAGCACTTGATAATACAGCAGGAGCGAGTGTCTGTGTATTACAAGGAACTCATGAAGGCAAATTATGGCTTGGATGTTTCGACAGAAACAGAGAATTCAGTATATAGAAATCTTATCAATGAGTTCCCGAAAGAAGAGGAACGCAAGAAATATTATCCTTGTGTATTCGTAAAGCAGGCTGATGACGGAGGTTATATGCTTGATCCTGATTTTCAAAGATTACTGGCAAATCCAGAGTTCAGATCTATGGTTATGGAGTTGATCGATTTCGGCGAGGAGAGATATCAGGAAAACTACTGTCAGGCATATAAAGATACGTGTTTTCAGCTTTATCAGAAATATACATATGAAGATGTCTGCCGTTTGCTTGGCTGGAAGAAAAATATGAATGCGCAGAATATCGGCGGATATTTTTATGACAGTGATACAAAGACGATGCCTGTCTTCATAAATTATGACAAGGCTGAAGATGCGATCAAATACGAAGACCGGTTTATTTCGGAAAACACTCTGATCGCACTGTCAAAACATCCAAGAAAAATCACATCAGGCGATGCTGATCATATTTACAAAAGAAAACCGGAAGATAAAGAGAATAGAAATTATTTATTTGTCAGAAAGAACAAGGATGATAAAGAGGCTAAAGAATTTTATTTCTTAGGTGAAATCTTTGCAGAGGGCGAGCCTGTGCCGATACATATGGAATCAACTAATGATGATGCATTTGAGATCAGATACAGGCTGGATGTTCCTGTAAGAAGCGATATTTATGACTATATAGTTAGAGATTAGGAGAATACATAGATGAAAACGATCAGAGTGGCTGCGGCAGTGATTCGTGAAAAAGAGAAGATATTTGCCACTGCCAGAGGATATGGTGAATTAAAAGGCGGCTGGGAATTCCCGGGAGGTAAAATCGAAGCCGGGGAAACGCCGCAGGAAGCATTAAAGCGTGAAATAATGGAGGAACTGGAAACGGAAATATCAGTCGGTGAACTGATCGATACGATCGAATATGATTATCCGACTTTTCATCTGAGTATGGATTGTTTCTGGTGTGAGATCATATCGGGAAAGCTTGTCCTGAAAGAAGCAGAAGCTGCAAGATGGCTTGAGAAAGCTGATCTGGACAGCGTTGAATGGCTGCCGGCGGATGTGACTCTGATTGAGAAAATCAGAGAACAAATGAAATGATCGCAACTGATAGAGCAGGAAAAGCTGCAGAGTTCTTCATACAGGCTCCGCAGCCTCTGTGTTTTTTGGCGAAAATTTCACCTATTTTTTAAGCTGTCGTATGTCTGCAAGCCTTTCGAGTACATTGTTCAGTGTCTCATCCTGCTTTGCAAAATGGAAGCGTATCAGATGATTTATGTTTTCGCGGAAGAAGCTCGATCCGGGAACTGCAGCCACTCCGGCTTTGCGGATCAGGTCGAGGCAGAACTCCGTATCGTCTTCGTATCCGAATTCAGATATGTCGACGAGAACATAGTATGCGCCCTGAGGTTCAGTGAAAGTAAGTCCCAGATCGCGGAGACCATCCGTGAACAGATTTTTCATGTGAGTGTATTTGTTCTGCAGCCATTCATAGTAGCGATCGTCGAATCTCAGGCAGGTCACGGCAGATTCCATGAGCGGCGCGGCAGCGCCTACTGTCAGAAAATCGTGGACCTTTTTCACACGATCGATCACATCAGAAGACGCTATGACGTAGCCGAGACGCCAGCCTGTTATCGAATATGTCTTGGAAAGCGAATTGCAGATGATCGTTCGCTCGCGCATCCCCGGCAGAGTGGAGATATAAACATGCTCATACGGTTTGTATATTATGTGTTCATAGACTTCATCAGTTATCACGAACAGATCGTATTTTATCGCAAGTCCGGCGATGACCGACAGTTCTTCGCGAGTGAAGACCTTGCCGCATGGATTCGACGGGTTGCAGAGTATGAGAGCCTTTACGCCGGACTGCCTGAGAGCAGCTTCAAGCTCGTTGGCATCGAAAGTGAATGCAGGCGGCTTTAAAGAAACGAATATCGGCTCAGCTCCGCTCAGTATGGCGTCAGCCCCATAGTTTTCGTAAAACGGCGAGAATACTGCTACTTTGTCACCGGGGTCGCATACGGACATCATAGCAGCCATCATCGCTTCCGTACTGCCGCACGTTGCAACGATCTCAGAGTCAGGATCGATCTTCATTCCCGAGAAATGTTCATGCTTTTCGGCGATCGCTTCGCGAAAATTCTGAGCACCCCATGTGAGCGCATACTGATGCGGACCATCCAGCGCGACTCGGGAAAGGCGTTCTGTGAGCTTTTTCGGAGGATCGAAATCAGGAAATCCCTGTGAAAGATTTATTGCGCCGTGTTCGTTCGCGACTCTTGTCATGTGGCGTATTACCGATTCTGTAAAAGTTTCTGTTCTTGATGATAATCTAGGCATGATACCCCTCCTGAATATTTTCTACCGGACAAGTATAGCATATTTTCAAACGGTTTTGAACGTTCGATTCAGCATATTGTTTTTGCAGCTTTGTAGTACATTGTTTTGCAGATTTGCAGCTTTGTCACACTGATTTCAGCCATAATCATACTTTGAAACCTGCTGTATGGCTGAAATATTCCAAATGTATCAAATGAAATCAATGAGGTACGGTCATCGACTGTATATTTATGGAAAATTTCAGCTGTATCTATTGTAAGAAATGCTGTCTATGGCTGAAATAAGACCGGGCACGCTCCCGAAATTTCTTAAGTATCGCTTAACGCGAACTTGCATTTACATATATTTACAGATTTCAGCCTTATATTACAGTTATGCCATGAATTATGGCTGAAATCAGAAAAACATCAGACCTCAAACGCCGCATAAAATTGACTCGGCACAGGGGTGATGTTAAAATCCAGATATGGTAAATGACAGAATTGAAAAAAATCTCACTGCAGAAGATACATGTGCTGACAGTGCTGAGAAAAAGGCGGACAGCCGGCAGGAAAAAATGAAATACAGGCTCGCGGCGGCAATGAAAAAGTGTATGGAGCGTATGCCCGTAGAAAAGGTCACCGTGAAGGAGATCGTCGAGGAATGCGGGACGACCAGACAGACGTTTTACAGGCATTTCCTTGATAAATATGATTTGATCAACTGGTACTTTGACAAGATCCTGAGCGAATCTTTCAAGCATATGGGAACAGGAGAGACTGTATACGAAAGCCTTGTCAGGAAATTCCGCTTCATAGAACATGAACGACTTTTCTTTGATGCGGCCTTCAGATATGATGATCAGAACAGTCTCAGAGATCATGACTACAGAGAGATACATGCGTTTTACACGAATATGATAGAGAGCAGGACAAAGGAGCCGTTGAGCAGCGAGCTGAATTTTATCCTTGAAATGTATTGCCGCGGATCGGTGTATATGACTACGCGGTGGGTGTCGGGAGAAATCGAGTATACCCCGGAAGAAATGGCAAAATGTCTCGTCGAGGCAATGCCTGCAGTGCTCGCCGAAGTTTTCAGGGTGCAGGGTCTGGTTCAGTGACCATGATGTGCGGTGTTTCTGTGCAGTGATTTTCAAAATAAATATCCTGAAAAGTGACAGTCGTAAAGATTTGTCACTTTTTTAAAAAGCGGGATATTGTTAAAATATAGACATAAAAAGAGTACAGATATTTCTGAAGGAGGATCATCATGGCGAACAGAATTATGTTAAATGAAACTTCATATCATGGAGCAGGCGCAGTACAGGAAATCGCAGCAGAAGTGAAGGCGAGAGGCTTCAGGAAAGCACTGGTGTGCACAGGGCCGCACCTGCTGAAATACGGAACCACAGCGAAAGTTACAGATGTACTGGATGCAGCAGGCATACCGTATGAGATCTTTTCGGACATAAAGGCAAATCCGACTATCGAAAACGTACAGGATGGTGTGAGGGCATTCAGAGATGCAGATGCTGACTGCATGATCGCTATAGGCGGCGGCTCGGCAATGGATACATGCAAGGCTATCGGTATCATAATAAACAATCCGGAATTCGAGGATGTCAGAAGCCTTGAGGGTGTAGCACCTACAAAGAAGCCATGTGTCCCTATAATCGCTGTACCGACGACTGCAGGCACGGCAGCAGAAGTGACGATAAACTATGTAATAACAGACGTGGAAAAGAAGAGAAAATTCGTATGCGTAGATCCGCATGATATGCCGGTAGTAGCAGTGGTGGATCCTGATATGATGTCGTCTATGCCGAAGGGTCTGACTGCGTCGACAGGAATGGATGCTCTGACACACGCGATAGAGGGATATACTACGAAGGCTGCATGGGAGATGACTAATATGTTCCATCTCAAGGCTATAGAAATCATTTCAAGATCGCTTAGAGGTGCTGTTGCAAATGAAAAGGAAGGTCGTGAAGGAATGGCTCTCGGACAGTATATAGCAGGTATGGGATTCTCGAATGTAGGCCTTGGGATAGCCCACTCGATGGCACACACGCTCGGAGCAGTATATGATACACCTCACGGAGTCGCATGCGCGATGACTTTGCCGATAGTTATGGAGTACAATGCAGACCAGACCGGTGAAAAATACAGAGAGATCGCCAGAGCAATGGGTGTAAAGGGTGTTGACGACATGTCGGCAGAGGAATATCGCAAAGCGGCAGTAGATGCGGTGCGCAGGCTTTCTGAAGATGTAGGCATACCGACTAAGCTGGAAGCTCTTAAAGAAGAAGATCTGGAGTTCCTTGCAGAATCGGCACATGCAGATGCATGTGCGCCGGGAAATCCAAAGGATGCAGAGATCGAAGATTTCAAGACACTGTTCCGCAAGCTCATGTAGTATGTGAGGTATGCGTTTATCCGTACCGGCGTCTGGGCAGATCACTTGTGTATGATGCCGGGCAGATCATAGAAAGGCTGCCGTATAAGCGATGTCATATTCGTTTGATACGGCAGTCTTCAGTTTTTGATGCAAATGTTCTGCATTGCTGTTTTCGCCGGAAACATGGACTTTATCTTATGTTGCGGGTTTTCCCGGCAGCTGCAGGTTTTCCCGGCATTCAAATTGCCTTTGATATCAAAATAATATATAATGGACACATGAAAATCACAAAGGAGAATTTACAATGAGTGACAGATACGCAAAGGCGCTTGAACGAGCATTATACAACTGGTATTACTGCGGTGACGGAGCGCCGACGGAACCGGTCTTCAACATGCTCAGCGAGGGCAGCAGGAAAGGGATGCAGCTGCTGGTGCCGATAGAGATACCGCAGGAACTGCTGCAGCAGCTCGCGAATGCCGGCAGCCTCAGCGAAGGCACTGCGTTTTCCATAGACGAGGAGATGCCGATAAGCTTCAGACACATACCGATAGATGAAGAAGGACACTATCTGATACCGCTTTACACGAGCGAGGAACAGATGCAGCTTGGCGATGAGGCTTCAGCGATCAGCCAGCAGTTCGCAGAGCTGATGGATCAGCTGGATCAGTGGCCTGACTGCGCGGGATACGTGATAAACCCGTACTCCGAAAAGATACTGGTAGACCGCAATATACGCGAGATGATAAGAGATTACAAAGCAAAGTCGCACGTTGCATTCGTCAGAGGAAGCGTGATGGATCTCAAAGTGTCAGCTGTCGTGAATTCGGCGCACAAGACTCTGCTCGGGGGAGCGGCAGTCGATGAGATCCTGCTCAGCGACGGTGAAGTCGATGAGGCATTCCTGTGCGGAGGCGGTCTCAACGGTGCGATACATGCAGCATCCGGTGAAAGCCTTTTCAATGAGTGCAGGACTCTGGGCGGATGTCTGCCGGGAGATGCGAAGATCACCGGTGCACACGATTTCAAAAATGCAGATCACATAATACATGCAGTCGGACCGTTCTATCAGGGCGATGAAGATGATGAAAACGACACAGAACTGCTGGCGTCATGCTACCGCAGGGCACTTGACATCGCTGCTGAAAACGGATGCGACAGCGTGGCGTTCCCGTGCATATCAGCAGGAGCGCAGCGCTTTCCGATATACAAGGCGGCGCCGACAGCACTGATCTCGGTCGTGGAGTGGTTCGAAGAGCATCCCGACGTCGTGATGAACGTATATCTTTGCAGCTTTACAGACAATGAATACAAATTCTATCTCAACCTGATAAAGAGCTGATGCAGTGAACAGGGCACGCACTGCGGTTTTGCAGCAGGCCGGGAGCAGGTCGGGAGCAGGCCGGCAGGCACTGCATGCGGCGGATCATGAAAGGGATATCTCAATGGAAAAGATCATAGAAATAAATAATCTGAGCAAGTCTTTCGGCGATCTGAAAGCGGTGGACGATCTGTCGTTTTCCGTGGAAAAGGGCGAGCTGTTCGCTTTTCTGGGCGTTAACGGCGCAGGCAAGTCGGTTACGATATCGATAATGTGCGGTCACCTTTCAAAGGATGGCGGCACGGTGAAAGTCTGCGGGGAAAATACAGAACACGGTATGGGAGAGATCACGAGGAACATAGGAGTGGTGTTCCAGAACTCGGTGCTGGATCAGGCGCTTTCAGTCAGAGACAATCTCAGGAGTCGCGCGGCGCTTTACGGTATAAACGGCGGCGCATTCAGGAGCCGGTATGACGAGCTGGCGGCGCTTCTTGATTTTGAAGATATGGACAGGCGCATCGTCGGCAAGCTGTCGGGAGGGCAGCGCCGCAGGATAGATATCGCGAGAGCGCTGCTACACAGACCGCAGATACTGATACTCGACGAGCCGACGACAGGACTCGATCCTCAGACCAGGAAACTGCTGTGGGACGTTGTCAAGGAACTGCGCCGAAAAGAAAGCATGACGGTTTTCCTCACGACGCATTATATGGAAGAGGCGACAGATGCCGATCATGTGGTGATACTCGATTCAGGAAGGATAGTGGCAGAGGGCACGCCGATACAGCTCAAGAACCGGTACACCGGCGATTTCATCACGCTGTACGGAGCGAGTGAAGCGGAAGTGCAGCTGCTGGACCGCAGCTTCGAAAAGCTGCAGGGAGCATTTCGCATAGAAGTCAGCAGCACTGCGGAGGCGACAGAACTGATACTGCGCCATCCGGAGATTTTCAGAGATTATGAGATAACAAAAGGTAAAATGGACGATGTTTTCCTTGCAGCAACAGGGAAGAAGCTTACGGGGGAAGATGAAAAATGACTGGACTCGGCAATCTGACAAGAAGAAACAGCAAACTGTTTTTTAAAGACAAAGGGATGTTTTTCACATCGCTGATAACTCCCGTGATCCTGCTTGTGCTCTATGCGACATTTCTGGCGAAGGTATACCGCGACAGCTTTGCATCCGCCGTGCCGCAGGGATTCGAGCTGGATTCGTCGCTGATAGACGCGACTGTGGGTGGACAGCTGATTTCATCGCTGCTGGCGGTGTGCTGTATCACAGTGGCGTTCTGCTCGAATATGCTGATGGTGCAGGACAAAGTCACGGGCGCGCTCAGAGATATCACTGTCACACCGGTAAAGCGTTCGACGCTGGCGGTCAGCTATTATATCGCGACGGTGATTTCGACGCTGCTCATATGTCTGATAGCGACAGGAGCAGGATTCATATATCTTGCAAAGGCCGGGTGGTACCTGTCCGCAGAGGATACGGCGCTGTTCGTGCTCGATGTGATCCTGCTTGTGCTGTTCGGCACGGCATTGTCTTCGATAATAAACTTTTTCCTGTCATCGCAGGGTCAGATATCTGCGGTAGGGACGATAGTGAGCGCGGGGTACGGTTTCATCTGCGGCGCATACATGCCGATATCGCAGTTCGGGGAAACTCTGCAGCATGTGCTCTCCTTTCTGCCGGGTACATACGGCACGAGTCTGCTGAGAAACCATGCGCTTTCGGGCGTTTATCAGGAAATGGCAGATACGGGATTCCCGTCAGAGACCATGAGGGCAATAAAAGATTCAGTGGACTGCAACCTTTACTTTTTCGACAGCAAAGTGGAGATCGGCATGATGTATCTTATCCTCGCAGGCTCGACGGCAGTTCTGATCGGTATATATATCGTGATGAACCTGCTGAAGAAACGCTGACAACTGACAGTACGGGCGAGCAGAACGGCGCATTTGTGTAGAAGGCAGGGATTTTTAAAAACAAGTACACATCATAAGATTCTTTTGTGCAGATACAGAAAAAAATGATTTATAAATACACAGCAGATTTACGATAATGACCGGAAAATCATATTTTGTAGCGATTTTTCCGGAAATTAACAATATATGTAAATCTGCTGTGTATTATTTTTTTGAGAAGTTGCTTATGTGCACAAATTTTGCAGCCGATGTGTAAGAACCATGCCGGATTTCGGAGAATACACATATACGATCAGAGAAATATCTGGTGTATGAGGCCGCACATTTTCATGTAAAAGCGCGCATGCGGTAGAAAGAAAGGGGTGCAGTTCAAATGCTACAGCCCCATCATTTTTCATCGGCAGTATTGCAAAATGCAGCCGAAAGGATATAATATAATTATCTTGTGAACGAATATTCACGTCATGGGCATGCCACAAAAAGAGGGAACAGCAAAATGTACAGGAAACTGGATGAAAAAACGATAGAAACTATACTGGAGAGCGGGATCGATGTATTCGTGGAGAAAGGTCTCAGGGGCGCCGGGATGAACGAGATCGCAAAACGGTCAGGAGTGAGCGTGGGCGTCATATACAAGTATTTCAGCGACAAGGACAGTTTTTTCCTGCACTGCGTCAACCACAGTCTGGAGCTGCTTGACAGGGTGCTGGAGGAGGCTGCCGGCGGCTCGCCTGATATCAGTGAATATATAAGAAAGATCATATATGCGCTGATAAAGAATTCGAAGCTGCATGCGAACTACAACGCGATGTACCATGAGATAATGTCGGGCGGCTGCAAGAAATATGCAGAAGATATCGTGGAAAAGATAGAGAAACGATCTGCGGATATTTACAGAAACGCCATCATAAGCGCTCAGGAGAACGGCGTGATCGGGAATGATACGGAACCCGGGATCCTGGCATTCTTTTTCGACAACATGCTCATGATGATGCAGTTTTCATACAGCTGCGACTACTACCGGGAGCGCATGAAGATATTCTGCGGCAGCACGGCGGAGGACGACGAAGAGATGGCGGAGAGTCTGATCCAGTTCATCGAGGGCGCGCTGCAGGCACAGCCGGGATAGCCGGTACAGCAGGCACAGCCGGCCGACGGATAATCACAGGCAGCGGCAATAACTGCAGACATCTGCAGATAACGGAGAAGGAGGAGAAAATGCTTTATGTTATCGCATATGATATAGGCACGACAGGGCTCAAGACCTGCCTGTTTTCCATAGGTGAAACGATAGAGATGATAGCAGGCACATACAGCGACTATGATCTTTACATACTGGAAAACGGCGGTGCCGAACAGGATGCGGACCAGTGGTGGGAGGCCATGTGCAGCACCACGAAGGAGATAATGTCAGAAACCGATGTGACCCCGGATATGATAGACGGGATATCGTTCTGCTCGCAGATGCAGGGAATGGTGCTGGTCGACCGGGAAGGCAGGGCGCTGAGACGGCCGATGAGCTACATGGATCAGCGAGCCGTAAGGGAAATGAAGGAATGTCAGAGCCACGGCATCAGGATCGCAGGTGTCAACGTCTTCAAGCTGCTGAAGAGTCTGAAGATCACGCACGCGGCGTCGACGAGCGTAAAAGATCCGGTGTGGAAATACAAGTGGGTCCAGAAGAACGAGCCGGAGATCTTTGCAAAAGCGCATAAGTGGCTTGATGTCAAGGAGTATCTGATCGCCAGGTGCACGGACAGGTTCGTGATGACGAGAGATTCCGCGTATGCGACGTTTCTGTACGATACGAGAAAAGGGCGAGAAGGCTGGAATGAAAGCCTCTGCAGGATGTACGGCGTAGATCCGGAGCATCTTCCCGAGATCATAGAGTGCACGGATGTGGCGGGCGGTCTGACGGAAAAAGCGGCGTCGGAGCTGGGACTTGCGCCGGGAACGGCGGTTTACGGCGGAGGCGGCGATGCGACGCTGATCGGCGTAGGTGCAGGCTGTACCAGGACCGGCGCGACACATATCTATTCCGGGACGTCCGGATGGGTAGGCACGGTGATCGACAGGCAGAAGGTGGACATCGTCTCGATGATAGCCGGGATAGTAGGTGCGCAGAGCGGGAAGTACAACTACTTCGCGGAGATGGAGACCGCGGGCAAGTGCTTCCAGTGGGTTAAAGAGCACCTTGCGCTCGACGAGATAGGTGTGTATATGCAGAAGACCGATGTTGCGGAAAGCTGCGAGTCTCTTTACGAGAGCCTTTATGACTATCTGTCGGACACGGTCGCAAAGGTGCCGCCGGGAGCCGGCGGGGTGATATTCACACCGTGGCTGCACGGCAACAGATGCCCGTTCGAAGATCCGAACGCGGCGGGGATGTTCTTCAACATCAGGATCGAGACGGGAAAGACCGAGATGATAAGAGCAGTGCTCGAGGGCATATGCTATCACCTGCGATGGATGCTCGAGTGCGAGAGCAGGAAAGTGCAGACGTCCGATACGCTGAGGTTCGTCGGCGGCGGTGCGCTTTCGGATGTGACCTGTCAGATGCTCGCAGATATAACAGGCAGGACCGTAGAGACCGTGGAAAACACGAAAGACACGGGGTCGATGGGAGCCGCTCTGCTGGTAGCCGTGGGAAGTGGTGTGATCGGCGGTTTTGACGATATAGACAGACTGGTCCCTGTAAAGGAGAGATTCGCACCGGATCCGGACGCAAAGAAAGTCTATGACCGCAATTACAGAGTATTCGTGCAGCTTTACAGGAACAATAAAAAGAACTTTGCTATGCTGAATACAGCACATGAATAAAGGAGAGCAACGGAATGGATGAAAAGGAAAAAAGGGCGCTGATCGTGGCGACCGGAAAAGAGCTTCTTCAGGAAGAACTGGTCGCGAGGACGTGGGGCAATATAAGCTGCAGGCTCGACAGCAGTCACTGCCTGATAACACCGAGCGGACTCGACTACATGCAGACTCGGGAAGACGATATAGTCCTGCTCGATACAGAGACAGAGGAATGGGAAGGAAAGCACAAGCCTTCGGGAGAGCGCGGCGTGCACATCGCGGCGTACAACTGCTTCCCGGAAACGGAGTTTGTGATACACACCCATCAGAAATATGCGACCGCGATAGGGCTGACTGGACTGGATGCTCTGGGCATAACAGAGGAAGAACGCGAAAAACTCGGCGGGATCGGCGTCGCGGCATACGGACTGCCCGGCACGAAGAAGCTGACGAATGCTGTAGCGGACGTGCTGAAACAGGGTATACAGACAGTATTCATGATACATCACGGTGTGCTTATCTGCGGATGTGACCGCGACGAGGCTATGGAGCGGGCTGTGCTTCTTGAAAATATCTGCAGGAGGAATATCAGAGGCTTTGATGCAAAGGCGCAGAGTGCGGCTGCCGGGACGGCAGTGCAGCTGGAGAACGTCTCCGGGTATGCAGATGTTTTCAGCACCGATGCGGTAAGGATCTGCGCTGACGCAGGAACTCCCGTATATGCGCAGGTAGACGATATGGCGCAGATGATAGGCCGGAAGATACCTGCAGCAGACACGGCGCGTGAAGCGGAAGCGCTGCTGAAGAAGCATCCGGCTGTGCTGATAAAAGGAACTGGCGCAGCGGTCAGAGCCGAAACGGCAGATGACCTTGAGGCACTGAAGCTGCTGGTCGACAAGTCATGCCTGTGCGCAGTGCACACGCTGGCCTCGGGCAGAGTCAAAAAAATCGGAGCATTCGATGTGGCACTGATGAACTTCGTATACAAGCATAAATATTCCAAGCAGAAAGACCGGGAGAGATCATGATATCAGAAAAGAGAAAAGAAATACTGAGAGTTATAAAATTCGTACTGTTTTCAGTGTCGGCGGGGATCATAGAGATCGTGTCGTTCACGCTGCTGACACAGCTCACAGACTGGCAGTACTGGCCGCGCTACCTGATAGCGCTGGTGCTGTCAGTGCTCTGGAACTTTACGCTGAACAGGAAATTCACATTCAAATCGGCTAATAACGTTCCGGTGGCGATGATGAAAATACTGGCATTTTACTGCGTGTTCACACCTGTCACCACGGTACTCGGCAACTATCTCGCCGAGGATCTGGGCTGGAACGAATATCTTGTCACAGGGCTGAACATGCTGATGAACATAACGACGGAATATCTGTATGACAGATTCGTCGTTTTCGGTAAAACCATAGATACGAACGACATAGCAAAGAAAAAAGCGGATAAGGAGAAAAAATAAAATGAAAAATTGCGGAGTGAGCAGATGGGACGATCCTGCGGAGATAAACAGACAGTTAAAGGAACTGACGAGCCAGGAGATATGGGAAGTAGACGATGATTATTACGACAATGTCGTGATGAAGTATTTCGATGAAAAATGCAAAGCATCGAAGGCAGTCTACGAGGAGTCGCAGAAATACATACCGGGAGGCGTGCAGCACAACCTCGCATTCAACAAGCCGTTCCCTATGTGCATGGCGAAGACGGAAGGCGCATACCTTTACGACCAGGACGGCAACAGGTATATAGATTTCCTGCAGGCAGGCGGCCCTACGATACTGGGCAGCAACTACCCTGCGGTGAGAGAAAAAGTGATCGAGCTGCTGAATACGTGCGGACCGGTGACAGGGCTGCTGCACGAATCGGAGATGATGATCGCGAAAGAGATAACGAAGCACATGCCTAACGTGGAAATGTTCCGTATGCTGGGTTCCGGAACGGAATCAGTGATGGCGGCGCTCCGTATCGCGAGGATCGCGACTGGTAAAAAGAGGATAATCAAGATCGGCGGAGCTTATCACGGCTGGTCGGATCAGATGGTGTACGGGCTGAAGATCCCGGGAAGCCGTGCACTGCTCGAGTCCCACGGGATAACGCCGGGAGCTTACAGGAGGACTGACGAAGTGCGTCCGAACGATCTCGACATGCTCGAGAAGATGCTGAAGCGCAACAGGCTGAAAGGCGGCACTGCAGCAGTGATCGTCGAGCCTGCAGGGCCGGAAAGCGGCACGAGACCGGTCGCAAAAGACTACAACAAGGGCGTGCGCGAGTTGTGCGACAAGTACGGCGCTCTGCTGATATTCGATGAGGTCGTGACAGGATTCAGGCTGGCGCTTTCAGGCGCACAGGGGTACTTTGACGTCGTGCCTGATCTGACTGTGTTCGGAAAGATCGTCGCAGGCGGTTATCCGTCGGCAGGC
The DNA here is from genome assembly GCA_934247125.1 of uncultured Clostridia bacterium. Lineage (GTDB taxonomy): Bacteria > Bacillota > Clostridia > Peptostreptococcales > Anaerovoracaceae > Lentihominibacter. The sequence goes on along the minus strand of CAKQIZ010000032.1, from coordinate 4,109 downwards.
GGCGTCGGGGGCAAGCGCGAGTATGCCGAGCTGATGGCGGCGGGTCTGGCTACAGGAAAGCACAGGGCATATGTAGGCGGTACGCTCGCCGCAAATCCGCTCTCATGCCTTGCTGGATACACGACGATAAAAGAGATCGAGAGGACCAATGCGTGCGAAGTCGCAGGACAGATGGGAGACAGGCTCTGCGACGGACTCAAAGCCCTTATCAGTCAGTATGGTCTGCCTTTCGTCGCATACAATCAGGGTTCGATCGTGCATCTCGAATGTACGGGTGCGATGAGCTTTGACTTCTCATCGATGTGTTTCCTGAAATCCGCGCTCGGACTGCTGAAGCACAAGGATATGATGTATGTGCGAAAGGATTCCATGGAAAGGATGGGAGCTGCCTACATGGCAAACGGCATCGTGACGCTCGCAGGCAGCAGGCTTTACACATCGCTTGCAGATACGCCTGAGATCATAGACGAAGCCCTCGGCAGATTCGAGGAAGTGTTCAGACACGTGAAAAAAACAGACAAAGGGCTGCTGAAATAGCAAGAAATCCCTATAAACCTATTGACAAAATAGGAATTAAAATATATCATTATCATAAATCAAAGGAACAGCATTAAGAGATATATTGACGACAGCAAAAAGGGCGGTGGATGATAATGAAAAGGATACTTTGCTTTGGCGATTCGAATACATGGGGACTCGTAGCGGGAACTGATAACAGATATGACTGGGGAACGAGGTGGACAGGCCGTCTCCAGGATGCACTTTCAGGAGACGGGTTCCAGGTGGTGGAGGAAGGACTGTGCGGCAGGACAACAGTCTTTGATGATGTCAGCCGTCCGGGCAGGTCCGGCGCAGACCTGCTGCCTGTGCTGCTTGAAGCACATGCGCCGCTGGATCTCGTCATCCTGATGCTCGGCACCAATGACTGCAAAACGGTATATGATCCGACGGTGTCATCGATATCGGCGGGGATAGATTCGCTGCTCGGTCAGATCAGAAAATTCTCGGGAGACTGTGAGGTGCTTCTTCTGTCGCCTATCGAGCTTGGAGATGAAGTATGGAAAGAAGAATTCGATCCCGAGTTCGGAAAAGAATCTGTAAAGGTGGCAAGAGCGCTTCCGTCTGCGTACAGGGAACTGTCCGGCAAATGGGACATATCATATCTGGCTGCATCCGACTACGCCAAACCGAGCTCTGTGGATCAGGAGCACCTCGATGCGGAAGGGCACAGAAATCTGGCTGATGCGGTATCGAAAAAGGTATTCGAGATATTTTCGCAAAACGGAGGGACAGATAAAAAGCAATGACCGGAAAGCGTGAACTTATAAAGACTGCATTCATAAAATCGCTGCCGATAATGTGCAGCTATATCTTCGTGAGCATGGCGTACGGAATAACGATGGAGGAGCACGGGCTGGCGTGGTATTACTCGCTGCTGATAAGCGCGACCGTATACACCGGCGCGTTCCAATTCGTCCTGATCACGTTCCTGAGCAGCGGAGCGTCGATACTGACGATCGCAGTCACGGCATTTCTGATGAACAGCAGGCAGAGCTTCTACAGCCTGACGTTTCTTGAGGACTTCAGGAAGATGGGGCGCAGGAAGCTTTATATGATACATACGATGACGGATGAAACGTATGCGGTCAACTGCACGCTGGACATGCCTGAGAAGGAAAAAGAGCAGACGATGTTTTACGTGGCGCTGATGAGCAGGATATACTGGCTCGCAGGATCCGTGGCAGGAGGAGTGCTCGGCCAGCTTATACCGTTTGAGCTCAACGGAATAGATTTCTGCATGACGGCGCTGTTCGTGATAATTTTCATAGATCAGTGGGAAAAGGCAGACAGGCATATGCCGGCGCTGACGGGAGCAGGCGCAGGAGTGCTGTGTCTGGTGGTATTCGGTGCGGACAGGTTCATATTGCCGGCGCTGATACTGGCATCCGGCATCCTGATTATCGCTGAAAGGGCTGAAAGGAAGGAGACGAAGCAATGACGGCAAAGTATATACTCGCGGCGGTCGCCGCGGCAGCTGCATGCACGTTTGCCCTGAGAGCTCTGCCGTTCTTTGCATTCGCGGGCGACAGGAAGATGCCGGCATGGCTGGAAAAGCTCGGCCAGACTCTTCCCGCGGCGATAATGGCGGTGCTGATAGTGTACTGTCTGAAAGATGCGGGGACCGATCTCATCCATGTGGGGATCCCGAAGTTCATAGCAGTTGCAGCAGTTGCGGTCAGCTATAAATGGAGACACAGCACTCTGCTGAGCATAGTTCTGGGGACAGGGACATACATGCTTTTGCTGCTTGCTGACAGCCTGTATTTTTGATATATTAACTGTAGAGATATTTATATATCGGGAACAGGAGGATCAGACAGATTTATGGATTATGAAGTTGCGATAGAAATGCGGAACATCTGCATGGGCGATAAAAGAGAGCTTACCAGAGGCCAGATAGCAGGCGAAGTCATCGATTTTGACAAGCTGATGAAGGGGCTGAAGCCTGAGACTGTGGAAAAGTGCAGAGCATATTTCGATGAAATGATAAAAAACGACGAGAAAAAGCTGTACGACGTCGACCTGCTCATGGCGGAGACTGAATCCGTGAAAGCTGAGTTCGGGAAATTCATGAAAAGCAACAAGGCGGATGATATATTCAAGAGACTTTACGATGATATAGAAGAGTTTTTCCAGGTACCGCCGTTCGAAGGACTTGATAATATCGAGTACGGGATACACGAGGTGTGTGTATATTCGATACTCGAGTACTTTACATGGAAATCGCTGCCTAAGCACGACCACAGGACGTGCCGCGATGAATACAGAGACAGCATCGCAGCGAGGACTTTCGAAGAAGTCGGCGACAAGTGGATCGCTTTCTGCGATGATCTGCAGAACCGCTATGAAGCTGTTTCATCAGGAAATACTACAGACGAGCATGCGCTCAAGGTCGATATCGCAGCATGCGGTATCATAGCTGTAGCAGCGATAAGGGATCAGGATCCGTTCGCTCTGGATATGGCGCAGTCAGGCGCAGCTGAAAAGGCTGAGACGATAGTGGGATCGCTTGAAAACGATACGTACAAGGAAGGCGAAAGCGCATTTACCGATAACGTAGTCAAGCTGCTCGGATTCGTTTACGGGCAGGTGAAGGAGAACAGGGAGCTCGCGTGATGAAAAAGCAGCTTGACGAAGCTCTTCTGTATGAGATACTGTCTGTAGTCGAGGAGATACCGGAAGGATGCGTTGCGACATACGGACAGATAGCGCGTCTTATAGGTCGTGAAAAAAATGCCAGACTTGTCGGAAAGGCGCTCTCGGTGTCAGGCATGTACGGTGAATATCCGTGTCACCGCGTCGTGAATCATGCGGGAAGGCTCGTGCCGGGCTGGACGGAGCAGCGGTGTCTGCTCATGATGGAAGGTGTGCCTATGAAAGATGAGCAGCATGTGGATATAAAGAAATGCCGCTGGGAAGAATAAAAAAGAATCAAAAAGCAATAAAAATGAGCGGTCCTGCATGATGAGGACCGCTCGTTTCGTCGTTTTCAGATGCTAGTCATATCATGACAGGTATACGCTTTATACTAGTCGATAGCTACCATTACAGATGTTGCCTTGATCACTGCATAGGCCGGTTTGCCTACAGCCAGTCCGAGTTCCTTTATAGAAGCCATCGAGATAGTTGCGCTTACAACGTTGCCGCCGCCGATATCGATCTTGACGATGCCGTTTACAGCTCCTTCTGTGATCTCTGTTACAGTTCCCTTCAACTGATTTCTTGCACTTAATTTCATGATGGTATACCTCCTTTGGCAATACAAATACACTTGTTAGTATGACCTAGGTATAGCATATTTATGATGTCAAATCAAGGCAGAGAAGCGTGTTTTTCTGTGGATAAATGGTGAAAAACGCATAAAAGCATATATTGTGTTGTTCAGATAACAGATGTACCACCCGAAGAAATGTTAAAATCAATGATTGCAAAAATATCACATAAAGATAGCAAGACGGTTATAAAAAGTCGTTATATGTAGTTGACTTTATTCATAATTTACTGATAAAATATTATCAACGTAATAACGTAATAGACTTATAAAGATC
>CAKQIZ010000031.1 GCA_934247125.1 uncultured Clostridia bacterium | reverse complement strand
CTCCTGATCTTCCTCACGATCAGACGCCCGGAGCCTTCTTCCTCACGAAAAGCTTCGATCGCCGCCGTTATGACTGCTATTACTTCCGGACTGATGCCGCCGGGCCCGCCGTCGTCATTCCCCGGTGCCGCTGCAGCTGTACACGTATCTGCACCGCATCCGGCTTCTCCGGCGTTTACAGCTGCACCGCTGTCAGTTCCCGTCCGTCCGGCTGCCTCCTGTCCGTCAAACGGCAGATACGGTACACTGTCAAAATCGTCATCTGTTGCATTGTTGTTCTTTTTCTTTATATTCATCCGCCTGCTTATGAATGACACGATCACCCATATGAGCAGCAGGATGCAGAAAGTCAAGCCCATACCTATGAGCATAGTGACTACAGATCCCAGCATTTTTCCTCCTAAATCATTTAAGATCTCCGTGCAAAGTGCCAGCACTCCGCACCCGCGCACCGTAACGGCTAGAGCGGGATGTTGCCGTGCTTCTTTGCAGGAAGAGATTCACGCTTCGTACTAAGCATATCGAGTGCGCTTATCACGCGCTGTCTGGTCGATGCAGGCTCTATGATATCGTCCACATATCCCAGACTTGCTGCAACATAAGGATTGTTGAATGTCTCCTCATATTCCGCGATCTTCTCCGCTCTGACCTGAGCCGGATCGTCAGCGCTCCTGATCTCGCGCTTTACCGACGAGATGATGTTGACTGCTCCCGATGCGCCCATCACGGCGATCTGAGCCGACGGCCACGCCATTACCATGTCTGCGCCGAGCTCTTTGTTGCACATGCCTATATATGCACCGCCGTACGCTTTTCTGAGTATCAGCGTGATCTTAGGCACTGTGGCCTCACAGTATGCGTAAAGCATCTTCGCACCGTGTCTGATGATACCGCCGTATTCCTGATCCGTGCCCGGAAGGAACCCCGGCACGTCTTCTATCGTGAGCAACGGGATATTGAAAGCGTCGCACCTTCTGATGAATCTCGCCGCCTTGTCTGATGCGTTTATATCCAGACAACCTGCCCCGAAATTAGGCTGGTTGGCTATGACGCCCACTGTCGCTCCATCCATCCTGATGAAGCACGTGATGATATTCTTTGCATAATGAGGCATAACATCGTAGATCCTGCCGTCATCCGCGATCTTGTATATCACATCGTACATATTGTAAGCTTTGTTCGGGTTGTCCGGGATGATCTCGTTGAGTTCCGGGATCATCCTGTTTATATCGTCGTCACACGCATATACAGGAGCTGTTTCCATGTTGTTCGAAGGCATGTAGCTCAGCAGTTCTCTGACAGACAGCAATGTCTCCTCGTCATTGTTTCCTATGAAGTGTGCGACACCGCTGACCGTGTTGTGTGTCATGGCTCCGCCGAGCTGTTCGGCTGTCACTGCCTCGCCTGTGACCGTCTTGATGACTTCAGGACCCGTTATGAACATCTGGCTCGTCTTGTCCACCATGAACACGAAGTCCGTTATCGCCGGCGAATACACCGCGCCGCCCGCGCACGGTCCCATTATCACTGATATCTGCGGGATCACTCCTGATGATATCGTATTGTTGCGGAATATCTTGCCGAATCCCGAAAGCGCAGCAACGCCTTCCTCGACTCTTGCTCCGCCTGAATCCTGCAGTCCCACGACAGGCGCTCCCATCCTGAGTGCCATTTCCTGCACCTTTACGATCTTTTCCGCATGATACTCGCCCAGCGAGCCTCCGCTGACCGTGAAATCCTGTGCAAACGCGAACACGAGTCTGCCTTCGATCTGCCCGTATCCTGTAACTACACCGTCACCCGGCAGATCTTTGCCCGCCATATCGAAATTAGTGCACCTGTGCTTTACGAAAGCATCTATCTCAACGAAGCTGTTTTCGTCAAAAAGGATATCAAGCCGTTCTCTGGCTGTGAGCTTTCCTTTTGAATGCTGTGCCTGGATCCTCTTTTCGCCGCCGCCCTGCGAGATGTGCGCTCTGGCCCGGCGAAGTTTTTCCAGCTTGTCCATCTGTGCTGCCTCCTTAAAAACTCTCAGTCTATCCTCTGAACTTCTTGTGGAGAGGGTACTTGTCCGTAAGCTCCCTGACTATCGCTTTTGCCTTTTCCATAGCTGCCGGATCTTCAGGATTGTCGATCACGAGTGCGATCGCCTCTACTGTCTTCCTCACGTCGTCTTCCCTGAAGCCTCTGCTCGTCATCGCAGGCGTTCCGAGTCTCAGGCCGCTCGTAACGAACGGGCTCTGCGGATCGTTCGGGATCGCATTCTTGTTCGTCGTGATGTTGGCTTCGTCGAGGAGATGCTCTGCCAGCTTTCCTGTAACTCCCTTGTTCACGAGTTTCACGAGAACGAGGTGATTGTCAGTGCCTCCTGAAACGAGGTCGAAGCCTTTTTCGTTGAGAGCCTCTGCCAGCGCCTTTGCATTATCGATCACCTGCTGCTGATAAACCTTGAATTCCGGCTCCATCGCTTCCTTGAAGCATACAGCTTTCGCTGCGATTATGTGCATGAGCGGACCACCCTGAGTTCCCGGGAAGATAGCCTTGTCGATAGCCTTCGCATATTTTTCTTTGCAAAGGATCAGCCCGCCTCTCGGACCACGGAGTGTCTTATGCGTCGTACTTGTGACGATATCTGCATATTCCATCGGATTTGGATGGAGTCCGACTGCAACAAGTCCTGCGATATGTGCCATGTCTACCATCAGCATAGCACCGACTTCGTCTGCGATCTCTTTGAATTTGTCTGCATATATAGTTCTGGGATAAGCCGAAGCGCCTGCCACGATCAGTTTAGGCCTATGCTTCAGAGCCAGCTCCCTTACATTGTCGAAATCTATCATTTCTGTTTCAGGATCGAGTCCGTATGACACGAAGTTATATGACTTTCCTGAAATGTTCACAGGGGATCCGTGCGAAAGGTGTCCGCCGTTTGACAGATCCATGCCGAGCACTGTATCACCATAATCGAGCACTGCCTGGTAAACTGCAGTGTTTGCATTTGCTCCTGAGTGAGCCTGCACGTTTGCATGATCTGCACCGAAGATCTTCTTCGCTCTTTCGATAGCGAGAGTTTCGACTTCGTCGACGAATTCACATCCGCCGTAATATCTCCTTCCCGGATATCCTTCTGCATATTTGTTCGTCAGTGCGCTGCCTGAGGCTTCCATGATCTCGTAGTTCACGAAATTCTCCGAGGCGATCATCTCGATCTTCGTCTCCTGACGGTTGATCTCTCTTTTGATAGATGCTGCTATCTCCGGATCTGCTTTCTCTAAATAGTTGAAATACATGTTAATCTCCTTGTCCTTTTTTACTCTTGCTTTGATATGTGAAACTAAAATTTATACTTTCTCATGCCGGTCATGTCTGCCGGTCAGCCGCACATCTGCACCGCACCGTATCACCCGGCATCCGGCTGTGATCGCCAGAGCTCGCTAACTCACGACTCTTTCGAGCCGCTTGAGTGCCAGTGCCATCGTAAGTCCCGGGATGATCCGGTTTCCCGTGATTTCCACACCGAGCATCTCATTGATCTTCTTGAGCCTGTACTGCACCGTGTTCGTATGGATGCCCATGAATTCCGCGGTCTTGCTGCTGTTCATGCCTGCATCCAGCACAAAAGTCTCCAGCGTGTCGAGCAGCTGCCTGCTCTTGTTCTCGCTCGCCTCCTTGAACGGCTCAAGCAGCTCTATATAGTTTTTCTTTACAAAGCCGCCCTGTATCTGGATGTTTATGCAGTTGCTGACAAGCGTCAGCTCATACTTCGTGAACACGCGCTTGTACGGGAAAACGTTCTGCACGAACGACCAGCTTTCGCTTATGAGTCTGTATGCGTCTCCTGCGCCTTCGATACCGTTCAGACCTGTCACGTGGAAGATCCTTGCCTTCTTGTTGCCTTTGAGTTTATTGAAAAGCTGCACGCAGCTGTTCTTGCTTGCCGAGTTCGCGCCGTCTTCATCGAATGTCAGTATCATGCCGTAGGTCTCGTCGCCTTCGGTGATCTTCATGATGTTCAGGTCTTCTTCTTTTTCAAATTCTGCAAAGACCTGACTCTCTATGTCATAGCCTATGCCTTTGGAGAAAAATACGCTCAGGATATCGTCACCGCTGATCTTCGCCTCGTCCTTGAGAGTGTACGCAAGGCTCTTGTTTCCTCTTATCAGCGCCTTGATGAACTCAGCTTTCGCATCTCGCTCAGGCGTGTATTTCCACATACCCATCGCCAGCTCGATGATCTCGGCGAGCTTCGTTATCTCGCCTGCCGTATACGAGTCTTCGTTGTCCACGATGAACATGTAATATTTCTCATTGTTTATCGTTACCGGTCCCCAGTACGTCAGTACACCGTTCACATCGATCATCGTGTAGACCTTTGAATTGCTCTCCACGTTGCGCTCCTTGCCGAGCTTGATCGCATCTGATATCGTCGCCTTGTGTCGCGTCTCCACCGTGAGGATCGGGTTGAAATCTTCGCTGAGTATTATGAGCTGGAAATCGTTGTTTATCGCAGCTTCTCTGACCGCCGACTGGAAATTGCTGTGTTTTTCAAAATTGAGAAGATGGAATACGGTGTTGTTTATCAGGCTGTTGCTGAAATTGTCGCCGTAGAGGACCTTGTCCATCACCTCTGTGATCACATCGACATACTCCGCATCTGACGGCATTAAAATGAGAGGCATAAGCTCTCGCTCCGCTGCCTCTATCACTTTTTCATCCAGTTCTTCCATAGCACGTCCCACATAACAGACCGCCAGCGCGGCACATCCGCGTCTTGACACGGCACGGATCAGCTCGCACTGCCTGTCGATATCATCTTTTATGCCGAGGAATCCCGTCAGCAATATTTCGGTTTTATCCGGTTTGTAAAATTCAAGGTCTGCGCTGCTGCAGGCATCAAGGACTGATACAGCCTTGACATCATTCGTCAGATTGATCTTGCCCGCAACTACCTCTGCTCCTCTGAAAGCGTCCAGATCCAGACAGTCTGCAACTGTAACTCTCATTATTCGCCCTTCTTCCTGTTTTCATCATCCGGGTCAGATCCGTCATCTGCTGCGAACACATCTATGCTGTCCTCGTCGTCCATGTCGTCGTCATCGTCCGCATTGAGATAGTCTGTATCGTAAACTGCCAGCTCCTCTTCGCTAGGCATATCGTCATCGCCGGATGCTCCTTCAAAATCATCGTCCGAACCAAAGTCCTCGTGCATTTCAGGCTCTTGCGGTGTCTCGAAATCATCGTCCTGCGGCATATCTCCGCCAGGCACGCTGTCACCCGGCTTTGACAGATTTGTCGGGTTGAACGGCTCAGCAGTCTTCGTCTCTTCATTGTAGATCATGATGCTCGGCTTGAACTTTGAATTCTTCGTCTGTTCCTCAAGTGCTCTTGCCGCTTCTTCGAGTCTCTGCTTCTCGAGCGCCGCCTCTTTCTTGCGCTTTCTTGCAGACTGTGCCGCCTCTTTCTCGTTTACTGCCTTTTTCTTTTCCATTTCGATCCTGAGCTCTTCCGCAAGCTCTTCCGGAGTCACTTCTCTGTCATACAGTCTCTCAAACTGCTGGTTGTCGAGCGTTTCGACTGCAAGCAGTCCCTCTGCCACGGCCGTCAGCTGCTCCATGTGCTCGCTGAGTATCGTCTTCGCAGCTTCGTATGCTTCTTCGATGATCGCCTTCACTTCCTCGTCTATCTCCGAAGCAGTCTCCTCTGAGTAATTCTGTCTCGTCGAAAAATCCTTACCAAGGAACACTTCGTCAGATGAGCTGTAGTTCACAGGGCCCAGCTTTTCGCTGAATCCGTATTTTGTGACCATTTCCTTTGCGATATCCGTAGCTCTCTGGATGTCGTTGCTTGCACCCGTGCTAACATCGTCAAGCGTGAGCATTTCCGCAACACGACCGCCGAGAAGATGGATGATCTGCTCTCTCATCGTCTCTTTTGTTCCGTAGTATTTATCTTCCTTAGGCAGGATCATCGTGAATCCGCCTGCTCTGCCTCTAGGTATTATCGTGATCTGATGAACAGGGTCTGTCTTAGGCAGCACATGTGCCACAACAGCGTGGCCGGCCTCGTGATATGCCGTGAGCTTTCGCTCTTCCTCGCTGATGACTCTGCTCTTCTTTTCCGGACCTGCGATGACCTTGGTTATAGCTTCCTCGATCTCGTCCATCCTTATCTTCATGCCGTTTCTTCTCGCAGCAAGCAATGCCGCTTCATTGAGCATGTTCTCTATGTCCGCAGGGGAAAATCCCGGCGTTCTTCTCGCAAGTACCTTCGGATCCACGCCTTCTGCGAGAGGCTTGTTCCTCGAATGCACTCTGAATATCTCTTCTCTGCCCTTGATATCAGGGATCCCTATTACGATCTGTCTGTCGAATCTGCCAGGTCTGAGCAGTGCAGGGTCGAGAACGTCAGGTCTGTTGGTCGCAGCGAGGATAATGATACCTGCGTTTTCCGCAAAACCGTCCATCTCTACCAGCAGCTGGTTCAGTGTCTGTTCTCTTTCGTCGTGGCCGCCGCCGAGGCCTGCGCCTCTCTTACGTCCCACTGCATCGATCTCATCGATGAAAACGATGCACGGCGCGTTTTTCTTTGCCTGTTCGAACAGGTCTCTTACTCTGGACGCACCTACACCTACGAACATTTCCACAAAATCCGAACCGCTTATCGTAAAGAACGGCACGCCGGCTTCTCCGGCTGTCGCTCTGGAAATATAGGTCTTACCTGTTCCCGGAGGGCCTACGAGCAGTATGCCCTTAGGTATCCTCGCACCAAGATTGTTGTATTTGGCAGGATGTTTCAGGAAGTCGACTATTTCTTCGAGTTCTTCCTTTTCCTCCTCAAGTCCTGCAACGTCCTTGAATGTTATCTTCTTGAGATCGCTGTCTTTCTGAAGCTTGGCGCGGCTCTTTCCGAACGACATCGCCTTGCCTCCGCCTCCGCTCTGGTTCATGATCAGTATGAAGAACACGACCATGATGCCGATCATTATCAGTGTCGGCAGCAGGCTGAGCCAGATCGACTCCTTCTTCGGCTCGTCGCTCTCCAGCTTGAGCTTGCCCTCATCCACCTGCGGCATTATATATGAATCGTATATATAGCTCAGATCGACTGCGCTGTTCACATAAGCATATACTTTGTCTCCTGATCTGAGTTTTGCAGTGAGCTTTGTCTCCGTCACGTTGATGTTCTCGACTTCATCTTCCTTCAGGTACTTGATCATCGTGGAAGTCTTTACTTCTTTCTGATCCTCCTTGGTCCCACTGTTGTAAAACCAGACCATTGCCAGCACGAGCCCGAATATGACCGCATAAATTCCAATATTTTTAGCCCTTTTCAATTTATATCCTCCCGGTAATGTTTTGTCAGCTGATTTTTTGGTTATTATATACAAAGTTATCGTTTTATTTTATCATGTAAACCAAGTATCAGCAATAGAAGCCGCTGCTTTTTTCAGATAATTTCACATAAATTTCAATCTCTGAAAAACATCACTTTCCCTTTCTCGACCTTGAGTCTGTAGCAGTGCGGGAATTCTACTGTTTTTGCTCCCTGCTTCTTTGATATTATCGCATCTGCAGACTTTATACGTTCTTCTGAGATGTCTTTTTCGAGCCCGATCTGCGCGAACGCTCTCATTATCAGCCGATGTCTTACGGCCGGGTGGGCGGCCGCGAGTTTCTCTCTGTCCATCACGATCATGCCCGCAGCTGTCTGTGCATTCTGCGGCGGCTGCTGACTGGCCTTGCGGCACTGCGAATCCGCAGGCCGGCAGCTTTCCATAGAAGTCTTGCAAACACTCTGCTGCAGCCTTTGCATAAAGCCCTGCACATCTGCTGCCGGCACGCTTTCCGCGAATTCCCGGTATGCCTGCTCCGTCTGCTGCCACAGGTAGTCCTTGTCCTCTGACGCTATGCGGCCGAGGCGTACAAGGCTTGCCTTTATGTTTTCATTGTACTCACTTTCGAGCAGAGGTATAAGCTCGAGTCTGATCTTGTTCCTTGCGTAGATCGCTTCGCTGTTGGTGTGGTCTGTCACGGGTTCCAGTCCGTTTCTCTCGCAGTATTCCTCGATCTCTGTCCTGCTCACGTCCAGTATCGGTCTGACCACTGAGAAGCCCCGCTCTTTACGCTCATAGGCGATGCCTGCCAGCCCGTCGGTACCGGTGCCCCTGAGCAGCCGGAAAAGTATGGTCTCCGCCTGATCGCCGGCATTGTGCGCGACTGCGATCTTTACACTGCTGCGCGCCGCGTCTTCATCGAGACCCCTATTCTGAAGTTCTGCCGCGATTTTTTCTGCAGTCTCATGGAAAGCGTCATACCGCGCTATCCTGCCGGCCTCCTCACTCGTCAGCGAAAGCTCGCGCGCCATCTTATTGCAGTCGACCGTGAAGACGCTGCATTTCACGCCCATTCTCTCGCAGAGCTGTTCTGCGTACCGCTGGTCGCGTTCTGCGGCTCCCGGCCTCAGCTTGTGGTTTATATGCACCGGATGCACCGTTATGCCGAGCTGCCCGCTCAGTGTCATCAGCACATGAAAAAGGCATACCGAATCAGGGCCGCCCGACAGCCCCAGTACGATATGCTGCTTTTGCTGTATCAAATTATGTTCGTTTATGGTTTTTCTGACTTGCTCGATCAACATCATTATCTGTCACAAAACTCCTCGTTATTATTATCACCTGCATTTGCACGTATCTGCAGTTATTGTACCACAAACAGCGGTTTCCAGCCACCCGGAAACGGCGGCTCACGAGGTGCGCGGAAGACAAAAATGTGCAGAAGATAAAACGCGTGCAGGAACAAGGCGCATGCGGCAGAAACACCCGGAAAACGCGCAGAAGAAGTTTGAGACAGCATCACTTCAACGCATGTAAATACGCCGAACCTCCCGGCATCAGCTGATATACGCTGCGAGCACCGTCAGATCATCGCGCTCCCGCCCTATATAGCTGTCCGCTGCCTGATCGATCAGCAGCATGCTCATCATTTTGGGATCTGCCGAGCGCACTTTCGCCACAATGCTTTTGAGGGTGTCGATAAAAGCGTCGCATCCCGTGCTCCCGCTTGTCCCGCCGTCGCTGACCCCGTCCGACATCATGATGATCCAGTCGTCTTTTTTCAGCTCAGTTTCCATATATCGTATCTTCAGCCCGTTCACGATCCCGAGCGGGACAGCGGAGAGCTTCACTTCCTCGACCGTCTCGCGGTGCCGTATCAGCGTCGGGGCTGCTCCTATCTTGTAAAATTTCACTTTTCCGCTTATCCGGTCTATTATGGCCAGATCCACAGTAGCGTATGATTCTTCATCGTCTTTCATCAGCATCACGGTATTTATCATCTTGAGTGCAAGGTCCGGTGTGACACCGGCCTTGAGCAGCGATATCAGCGTCTTCGTCACCAGCAGGCTTTCTGCAGCTGCTTTCTTGCCCTTTCCCATGCCATCGCTGACAACCATGACAGTGCGTCCGTCGCCTATATCCTGCCAGCCGCAGCAGTCACCGTTTATCGTTCCCGATGCTGCATACTGCGATGCCGAAATGTCTACCGCCAGCTTTTCACGCCTCGTTTTCGCCCACCTGCTGATGTCGCTGTACCCGCCGTGGCCGCTTCGTGCCGCGCCCGGACGGCGGTTTATCCTGTATCTCACGTCATCCATTATCTGCTTCGTCATATTGAACTGACTGGCCAGCGCTGAACGGCTGTCCACATAGGTCGCGTAAAGCTCTGCAAGTTCCTGCATGTCATCGGACTTGCTCTGCAAAAGCGCAGCTGCCCTGACTGCCGAAGTTTCTCCGGCAGTCTCAGAGTTTCCTTCGATCGCTGCGATCAGGCGCTTTACACCAGACCTGAACTTCCAGCTGACCACTGCAAAAATCGCTGCCGCCACAAAAATACAGTAGCCGTCGACTCCCAGTACCGTGCCGCTTTCCATGAATCCCATAGTCCAGCACACTGCGATGAACGTCGCTGTACGGATCAAAATACCGAAACGCTTTGCAAAGACTGCAGCTGCGGCTCCGATCACAGCGGTCGCCAGCAGGCCCCACTGGCTCTGCCCCATGAGTGCAGCCCAGATCCCGCCTGTCGCGATCACGATGAACGGGGCGCCTGCGCCGGTGCTGTCAAGCGCTGCCATCGCCATGAAAAGGATCATCGGCCATACGAGAAAACTCAGACCTGCACCGTTCACGATCATAAATACTGCGGATATCACTGCTGCGATCCGAAGCTCTTTTTCATATTTGCCGTCGGCCAGGAGCGTCAGGGATCGGGGGATCCGATCGCACGATCCCGTGCTTTGCGACGCTGAGGCGCACGATCCCATGCTTTGCGAAGCTAAGGCGCACGAATCGGCATCGCCTATATCCGATACGCTGTGATACGTGCCGCTGCCCTGCTGCACACTATGCGCTGCGCCCCTGTTCTGCCATTCCGAACCGTACGATGTAAAATCGTGCTGAGCCGGGCCACGCGATACCGTGCTGTTTCCCGCTCCCGAAACACTCGTCCGAATCTCTCCGATCATACTGCAGACCACGTCCGCAATGATCACGATCGCGAATATCAGCGCACCGTAAATCAGCAGTTTTTCCGGACTTATCTTATAGACCGTCGACGTCGCGATCCTGCTCAGACTAATGCATACGATGCCCGCCGACGCTGCGATCAGGCCGACCTGCCAGACTCTGAAACGCGCTTTCCCCGCAACTGGAAAGAACAGTGCACATACCAGTACTGCTGCCATGTCGCCCCACGGATCGTAGCCTTTCAACAGGTACGGAGCTATCGCCGCTGCAGCCGGAAATGCAGCCAGTGCATTCAGCGGTTTCTTTGCAGCAAGATAAGCAGTCAGCGCCACTGCAGCCGGAAAATATCCATCCATCACCATACCGTGGCTCACAACGAGCGCTAACGCCATGATCACCAGCCCTCGAGCCAGTCTCGTCCTGATTTTGATCCGACTTTTTTTACTAAAATCAAAAGCTCTTGCTTTAGTCGTGTTTTCCATAAAAAATCTCCATTCCCAATACAGGTGCATTATACCGCCTGTCCCTCATCGAATTTTGTCAAAACCCCTGTTCTCTGGTGAAGGTTTGGTGATTTTTTGTTTTGATGACGGAGATCGGTGCGGCGATTTCAGATGGCGTGTTGCGAACTTGCGTGAAAACCAAGAATCGTTTGCCGGATAGCTGTTGTTGGTAAAAACAGCTATCCTTCGATTGTTTTTTTGATGGTGAATACCAAAAATAGAAAACCGATGGTTGTCCCTTGGTATTTTCATGCGAAAATATCGGAGATTTTCACTGAAAAGTTACCAAAAAATCATAGGGGCAATCAACTTCTTGGTAAACAGACTCTTTGAAGAAGGTGATATTACAGCGTTTTTGCTAAATATTATGATGTTGCAGGCTGATTTTGGTAACCGCCGACCCTGCCCAAGCGACCGGCTGCCCGGCTTCCAGGCTGCCCGGCTCCCATATCACCCGTTATTCGGTCATACCGTAAAAGCGCATCGCGTTTTCCTTTGTTTTCGCTGCTACTTCTTCCAGGCTCAGGCCTTTGATCTCTGCGACTTTTCTCGCAGTGTACTCCACCTTGGAAGGATCGTTTTTCCTGCCGCGGAAAGGCTCCGGCGTCAGGTACGGCGAATCTGTCTCGACAAGCAGGAAGTCCAGCGGCAGTTCTGCGACCACACCCACGGTCTTTCTGTTGTTTTTGTATGTCACAGGACCTGCGATCGAGATCGTCGCGCCGAGCTTCACGTACTGACTGCCCAGCTCGGCACTTCCCGAAAAGCAGTGCAGAAGCACGCGTGCATCTTTGCATGTACCTGGCTGCTTAAGCACATATCCGGTCGTGTCCGGCCTTTCCGGGAACCAGCTTTTTCGCTCGTCGGAAAATGCGCCTTCTTCCTTGAGGATGTCAAGCACTTCCTGATCAGCTTCTCTCGAGTGGATAACGATCGGCATTTTCAGTTCGTTCGCCAGACGGATCTGCCTCCTGAACCATTCGCGCTGAACGTCGCGCGGCGAATGATCGTAATGAAAATCAAGACCGATCTCACCGATGGCCATTACTTTTTTCTTTTTTGCCAGACCTTTTATCAGCGCCAGCTGCATGTCATCCATGCTGTCGGTATCATGAGGATGGCAGCCGACTGCAGCATAGCACCACGGATATTTCGCCGCATGATCGACTGCGAGCTTCGAGCTAGGCAGGTCAAAGCCGATATCCATTACATAATCGAGCTCCGAGTCCTCGATAGCCTTGACCATCGCCGCTCTCGCTTCGTCCGACATCTCATTGTTCAAATGTGCGTGTGAATCAAAAAACATATTTTTGCCTCTTTTCGTTTATTATTGGTATGTAAATCGCAAAATCGCCGGGTTCCGGGGGTTCCGGGATTTCCGGCACCGGGTTCCGGGATTCCGGCATCGGGTTGCGGGGATTCCGACACCGGTTCCGAGGTTTCCTGCACCGGGTTGTGAGGTCCTGACACCGGGTCTGGGGGTTCCGGCATCGGGTTGCCGGGCTGCGAAGCCGCCCATGCGGCGGCTTCGCTAAAACCACAGAAGGCACAGCGCCCCGCTGTGCCTCCCTCATATCATCAACTAAACCACTAAGTCACCGGATTTCCATCGTCTGCGATCGTCGACACGAACTCAACTCGCTCCTTGCCGTCAACGATATTGTCCGCAAACATTATCATGCCCTTCGACTCAAGACCTCTGAGCTTTCTAGGCTTGAGGTTGGCAACGACTACGACCTTCCTGCCGACGCACTCCTCAGGCTTGAAGTAATTCGCAACACCTGATATTATCTGGCGCTTTTCCGTACCCATCTGCACCTGGAACACCAGCAGCTTGTCAGCCTTCGGATGCTTCTCAGCCGAAAGGATAGTGCCGACTCTGAAATCGATCTTGTCGAAATCATCGTATTCGATCTCAGGCTTCAGCTCAAGCGGGATGTTTTCCGGCTCATTGCTGCCGTTCATAGCCTCCAGCTCAGCCAGCTCCTTTTCGATATCGAGACGAGGGAAGATCGGATCGCCTTTCTTCACCTGCTCACCGTTCATCATCTCAAACTCGTACGCATCTTCCCATGCGACATCAGCGTACCACAGACCCAGCTGCTTTCTGATAGCATCCGAAGTCGTGTGCATGAACGGATGGATCAGCACCGATATGATCCTGATCGCCTCTGCCAGGTTGTGAAGCACATTGTCAAGTCTAGGCTTCTGGGCTTCATCCTTTGCGAGGACCCACGGCATCGTTTCGTCTATATATTTATTTGCACGTCTAACGACTACCCAGATCTCCTCGAGAGCCATGTTGAACGCGAATTTGTCCATGTTTGCCTCGACCTTGTCAGCCGCGCCGACAGCGACAGCCCTGAGATCATCGTCGACTGCATCCTTTGCATCAGTAAGCTCCGGAACTATGCCGCCGTTGTATTTCTCTATCATCGAAACCGTTCGCGACACCAGATTTCCCAGGTCGTTAGCGAGATCGTAATTCATCCTCTTGAGCATCACCTCGTTAGTGAACACGCCGTCCTGACCGAACGTGTACTCCCTCAGCAGGAAATATTTCAGCGCGTCGATGCCGTATCTGTCGATCAGCTTCACCGGATCGACCACGTTGCCCTTGGACTTTGACATCTTGCCGCCCTCCAGCAGCAGCCATCCGTGACCGAGCACCTGCTTAGGCAGCGGAAGACCCGCACTCATCAGCATAGCAGGCCAGATGACAGTGTGGAATCTCACGATCTCCTTGCCCACCAGATGAACGTTCACCGGCCAGTACTTCTCGTAAAGTTCCGGCTCGTCCGGCCAGCCCAGCGCCGTGATATAGTTCGAAAGCGCATCCAGCCACACGTACATAACGTGCTTGTCATTGATAGGCACCGGTATGCCCCAGTCAAATGTCGATCTGGAAATGCAGAGATCCTCGAGCCCCTGCTTCACGAACGCGATCATTTCATTTCTTCTGGAATCCGGCTTAAGGAAATCCGGATTCGTCTCAAACAGTTCCAGCAGCTTGTCCTGATACTTCGAAAGCCTGAAGAAATACGCTTCTTCCTTGGCTTTCTGCACCGGTCTGCCGCAGTCCGGACACTTGCCGTCCACCAGCTGGCTCTCCGTCCAGAACGATTCGCACGGAGTGCAGTAAAGGCCCTCATACTCGCCCTTGTAGATGTCGCCGTTCTCATAAAGCTTCATGAACAGCGCCTGGACTCTCTTAACGTGCCTCGGCTCAGTAGTCCTGATGAAATCATCGTATGAGATCTCCATCGTCTTCCACAGATCCTTTATGCCCGCAACGACCTGATCCACGTATTCCTGCGGCTTCATGCCCTTTTCCTCAGCGATCGTCTGGATCTTCTGACCGTGCTCGTCAGTTCCCGTCAGGAAACGCACATCGTATCCCGAAAGTCTCTTGAATCTCGCCATCGCATCCGCCATGACAGTGCAGTAAGTGTGCCCGATGTGAAGATTCGAGCTCGGATAGTAGATAGGCGTGGTAATGTAATAAGTTCCTTTGTTTTTTGTCATTTTAACTGATCATTCCTTTCATCTCCGCGTCGAATGAGACACGGCAAATTTTATATGCTGATGCGGCAGGCGCATCAAGTCAAAGCCCGGTCACGGCAGGCGCATCCGGACAAAAACCCGATCGCCGGCGGTCTGCCGCCGGATCACCTGTAAAGCTTGACGTCCGTATATTTTATGATGAGGTCTACGATGTCCTCGATCTCAAGATATCCGCTGTCTATCGAAAGATGATAGTTGACAGACTCTCCCCACTTCTGACCCGTGTGATACGAGTAATAGTTAGCTCTCGCCTTGTCAGTGTCCTTCATCATCTTCTTCACCATATCCTGCGGCACGCCGTACTCTTCGACAGCCCTCTTGATCTTATCCTGCTCCTCGGCATAGATGAACACATTCGTCGCCTCAGGGATCCCGCGCAGGATATAGTCTGCACAACGTCCAACGATGACGCACGAACCCTCGTCAGCGATCCTCCTTATCGTATCGAACTGAGCCAGGAAAAACCTCTCGTTGAGCGAAAGACTCTCAGGTCCCGCCTCCGCAGTTCCCATCGCTGATGCCAGGCTGTAAAGAAAACTGTTCTTCGCCTTCTTCTCCGCATCCTCCATCATCTCCTTGCAGAATCCCGATTCCTCAGCAATCCTGTCCAGCAGCTCCTTGTCATAATACGGAACATCCAGCTTCTCCGCAAGACGTTTGCCTATCAGTCTGCCGCCGCTTCCGAATTCACGGCTTATAGTTATTATCTTCTTTTTATCATTCATAACGGATCCCTCCTTAGGCCAACACTCGTTTATCTATACTGCAAATACAGTTGTTTTAATTATATCACATTTTCTCATTTTATTGCCAAAAAGTATTCGGTGTATTATGTAAAGTTTTGCAGGTCGCCGCTCGCATCACTCTCATAGACTATGCTGAGTCGTGCGGAGATTTTCATGCTGCCGGTCGACTGCGCGCTGACGCGCGTATGTGGGTCGCAGGCTGCGCCTGCCCTGCTGTATCGATTATCTCTTATATCACTGCAGCATATGGATCCTCGATTACCAAAATCGCATCTTCCTGCTGTCTTCTTTAGCAAAATCCCTGAAAAATCATGCCCTTCCAGAATGGCGATTACCAAGAATCCAAACTCACCTATAGTTATTTGGTAAAATTCTTCGTGGATATGGCTTTTTATGCGTTTAAAATACCAAAAATCAGAAATCGGTTTCTGATTTTTGGTATCCGGCATAAGAAAAAGAGCCGGAAAAGAGCAGTTTTTACCAACAGCCGCTATCCGGCAAATGGTTTTTGGTTTTCGCCACATAAGACAAGGCAGGATATGAAGGGCAGGCAGGACAGGATATGAAGGGCAGGCAGACATGCCTCGGCCTGCCTGTACTCGCCATGTGCTATCTCACTTCGCTGCCGCGTTCCGGGATCAGTCTGAGAAGTTTCAGCTCGCCCGGCTCAAGCGCGATCTCCCTGAGGAGATCATACTGAGAAGTCGAGCGCGCATACGCCACCTCCGGGAAACATCCGCTTCTGATCGTCTCCCGGACTGCACTGTCCATGTCTTCCGGCGCGCCGATGGCACGCCACACATCCTCCTCGCTTTCCGAGAAGAAGTCGAAAGTATACGAAATTATCGTATAGTTGAACTCGATATCCTCAAGATGAAGGAAAATCTCTTTTCGCTCTGCTTCGGGTTCTGACGGTTCGCCCATGCCGTCCGGGGCATCCGGTATATTGTAAAGCAGTATACCCAGCTCGCTGCCGTCCCGCGTTATCGTACAGCTGTCATTTTCGAAGATCACTTCATCGTATATCTGATCTAGCAGGAAATACAGGTAATACCATCGAGTGCGCAGTCCTTTGCGGCCATACATCGAAAACTCGGTCCCGCTGACTGCGGGGATCAGATCGACGGCAGACGCGCCGATCGCTGATCCACTGCCACGCTGACATCTGAGCCTGCGGATCAGCGCCGGCACCGGCCTTTCATCCTGAACCGCGTTTCGTTCCGTTCTCCGAGCCGATTTCACGCCTGACTCCTGATCTAACTCCTGATCCGACTTCTGATCCGTCACACTGCCTCCATCACCAGCAGCAGCTTCCTCAACTCCTATGGATCCGCAGATCCTGCGGAGCCTCATCTCGATCCCCGCTCCGCGGCACAGATCGTCCACCGGCTCAAAAATATCCCATGACCCGGTAACATATCCTGCCCCGAAACGATCCCAGGACTCAAGACCGTCTCCCGGCTCCAAAACAGCCTGCGGCTCTGACAAACTCGCTGCCGCGAGAACATCCCGCGCCCCGCAGGCAGCCCGCATCTTTACAAAATCCGACTCGAGAGCAACAACTGTCTCGACCCTGCGCTCGCCCAGCAGGTTCTTCAGCTGATCAAGCGACAGCAAAGCCTGAGGCGTCAGCCTTACCGCTCTGAATTCTGCCGGCAGGCGCCGCCTGTACGGCGGCGTTTTAAGCTCCACGCGAACCGGGACCCGCTTCACCCCGGTAGCAAAAAACTCGCCCGGAAAATATTTCCGCTTGTATTCCGTAAGCAGGCGCTGCTGCTCCTCCTCGCTGTACTCCTTTATCTCCGGCTGACGATTCGTCAGCGTGCGCTTTGCATAAGTCTTGCGGTAACGACTGAGCGGCACCTTTGCCTGTTTCGCGAACGCTTTCCTGAAATACGCCGCCGACGAGAACCCGCATTCCTCCGCGATGTCGTCGATCGATTTCTGCGAATCCAGCAGCGGAAAAAGCGCGATGTTGAGCCTGATCGCATTCACGATATCCTGGAAGTTCATGCCGAGCGAATCCTTGAGCAGATGCGAAAGGTAATACTTGTTCAGATAAAATGCATCCGCCACATCGGCCAGTGTGAGCCTGTCGCTGTAATGCTCCTGGACATAATTGATGATCTCCTCCGCCCTCGTGATCTGCGCCAGCGGCATCCTCTGCGGATAATTCCTCAGTATATAATCCTCGTAGTAAAACCACTGGAAATTATTCACCATATAAACATAGCATTCCATGACCTTGTCGGAGAGCTCGCTTTCCTTTGCGGCGGGCAGCGAAAAATATGCGCTTGCGATGTCTACAAGATATTTGCGCAGCTGCGCGGTTATATTTGACGGACAGTATTCATCGAAGCTGGCAATGCTGAAAGCCGTAAGTTCCGGCAGACTGAACAGTTCCGCGATATCTTCCATATGAAAATGTATACTCATTATCCTGCACGGTTCCGATCTGATCTTCTCTATATTGTGGACCGTGCTCCTGTTTATGAACAGGAATTCGTTTTCTTCCATCCTGTCTATCGTGTAATAACTGGTATGGATCCGCGCTGCGCCTTCGAGCACGAATATCATCTCCGGATCCGGATGATAATGCATCGGATATTCGATATTGTCGTATATCGATACTGACACTATCTCATACCTGCTGTAATTTCTGGTTTCTTTCACAAAATCACCACCTTTTTCCGCACTTTTATGGAATAATTTTATCAAAAACGAATAAATATTGCTATTACCATTTTTTAAACTTTTAATAATTTAGCGCTTTTTATCCTGAATCTCGACAAAAAAACAGTGGAATTTTCAGACAATTAGAAATATACTTTCACTAACGAAAAGATCTCTTCGCAAATACCGGCGTTCATCACGGAGCACGCAGATCTGACCGGCTGATCAGACCTGCAGCAGCGCACTGATACGTCAAACCCAGGGTGCACACACCCGGCGGACTGTACGGACATCACAGACAGCAACCTGCTGTAAGACTGCCGGACATATCCCGGGGATCGCGACCCGAGGCACGCCGGTCAAACGAAACTACTAAACTCAGAAAGGAGATATTATGGCAGCAGACAAAATTTTTTACAACGGGCAGGTATTCACAATGGATCCCTGCGGACAGATCTGTGAAGCGTTTGCCGTGTCAGGCGACCGGCTGGTTTACACAGGCGACTGCGAAACTGCCATGACCTTAAAAGGCGACAGCACCGAATGCATCGATCTCGAAGGAAAGACCGTGCTCCCCGGACTCGGAGACGCGCACCTTCACGCATCCAGCACATGCGAGCTTCTTTTCAGCTTCGACATGTACAACATAGGACTCGCATACGACGCCGAGCCGAAAGATGCGATGGACATCTACAAAAAGATCATCGAAGAAAATGCTGCAAAGGACGGCAGTGCCACAGTACTGAGGGGCACCGGCTGGGATCCCGGATATTTCATGCAGGATCCTAAGACGATGCCGACCGCAGCAGATATCGACGAGGTGTGCAGCGACATACCTGTGATCCTCCGCTCCTACGACCACCATTACGTCCTGGTGAACAGCCGCGTGCTTCGCGACTCCGGTATCACCAAGGACACTCCGACTCCCAGAAACGGAGTCATCTGGCGTGACGACGAGGGGAATCCGACAGGCATCTTCCAGGAAAACACGGCGATCGATCTTGTCCTCGACCGCGTGCCTTACGGCGACTACACTGTCAAGGAATACGAGGCCGGCATCATGCACTACCAGAAAAATTTCGGCACTGCTTACGGCACCACGCTGATAATGGATGCACTTGCGACCGAAAACGCGATCACGGCTTACAAGAACCTGGCTGAGCGCGACGAGCTGAACATGCGCGTTACAGCAGTCTATGTGACGGATCCGACAAAACCGACTTCTCAGATGGACGATATCATCAGCCGCAAAGGCACAGACGATATCGGCGACATTTTCCACCGCGATACGGTCAAAGTCTTCGTTGACGGTACCGGACTCTCGATCTACATGGATGAACCGTACGAAGCCGAGTACCTCAGGAGCATCGGCATGGAGGAAGGCTATCGCGGCTATCCGCAGTGGACCGGGGAGGAGCTGACTGAGATCTTTGTGAAAGCCAACGGCGCGGGAATGCCGGTACACGTGCACTGCATGGGTGACGGCGCATCCAGATTGACTCTGGACGCTATCGAGAATGCAAAGGCGCAGGGTATCGAAGTGGAAAAGATGCGCAACACCATCGCTCACTTCATGGCGATCCGCGATGAAGACAAGGTCAGAATGGCAGAGCTCGGCGTCATTGCAAACGTACAGCCGATATGGGGCTGCTACTACAGCATGACAGAAAATATCATCACTGATATGATCGGCGACAAAAGAGCCCGCGCGCAATATCCGCTCGGCAGTTTCAAGAAAGCCGGTGTGAAGATGGCTGCAGGAACTGATTTCCCTGTGATACTGCCGCCAAGTCCGTTCCTCGGATTCAAGATAGGAACGACGCGAACGGTGAACAAGGCGCATCCGGAATACGAGCTCTACAAGGATTCACCGCTCGGTCTCGCAGAAGATCCTCTCAGCGAGGCTGTCACTCTGGAAGACATGATCGAGATGTACTCGATCGGCGCAGCCTACCAGACGTTCTTCGAGGATGTGACCGGAAGCCTGGAAAAAGGCAAATCTGCAGATTTCGTGATACTCGATCAGCGCATCACAGATACAGATCCGGAGGATCTGGACAGCATCTGCGCGAAAGAAGTTTACTTCAGGGGAAACAGGATACTGTAAAGCGCACTGCCGCTCTCCGGCAGGCGAGCACCTCTCGAAAAAAGCCGGCAGGCGGACGCCCCGGAAACCGGAAGCTTGCAGATTTACATATCAAACAGCAAAAGTGGCCCGG
>CAKQIZ010000030.1 GCA_934247125.1 uncultured Clostridia bacterium | reverse complement strand
ATCACATGGAAAATCTGACGGGCGGAACCCCTCCCGTCAGATACCTACCCTGTGTAGTCCCTTGTAAACTGTACTTTTGTGTGTGCTAAACTGTTATTGTCTTTCATTAGACTCTCCTCCTCTGCTTTAATAGATTGGTTGGCGAACCTTTTCTATCTTAGCACAGGAGGTATTTTTTTGCCTAAAACTCAAGTTTCCTATCCTCACCGGCATAGCCGGTGGTTTCTGGTTCCAACTACTTTCGTAGTTGGAACTTCTGCTAAAGCATACAAAGAAAACGCAGCTCCTGCACTGAAGCATCGGCTGCGTATTTTTTTCTCTAAAGTACTATGTTTTTAGTAAAACTACGGAAGTCAGGTTATATAATAGAATAATCATATAAACAAGCATTATTTTAAAAAATCTGACAATTGGGAATTACCTCTATAAATTTATTGTTTTCATCGACATCTCCGAGATACACGATAGGGAAATAATCACTGACCTTTTTCTTCTCGGGTCTGGTATTCACGATAGCTGCTCCGATACCCACGACTTCGATATCTACCTCTGACAGTATCTCGGCGATGCCCTTTATGCTGCCGCCGCCTCGCATGAAGTCATCGATGATGAGCGCCTTGGAACCGGGAGCTGCAGCTCTTTTGGAAATGGACATTTTCTGAAGTCTTTCCGAAGAACCGGGGAAATAATTGATACTGACCGTAGCGCCTTCTGAGATCTTCGTTTCTCTTCTGACAACGATGACGGGCAGGTTTAGAAGCTGTGCGGTCATAAAGGCCACAGGTATGCCTTTCGTTTCTATAGTAGCAACATAGTTCGCTCCGGAATCTCTGAATTTTTTTGCAAAGATGCGCGCCATGTCTTTTACGATAGCAGGATCGTACATTATGTCTGACGTGTATAAGAAGCCTCCGCCGAGGATGCGTCCGTCTTCCCTGAGCAGATCACAGAGATGTTGCTGCACTTCCGCAGCGCGTTCCGGTGAAATGTCCGGCACATACTTGACTCCGCCTGCGGCGCCGGGTATCGTTTCGATATATCCGTAACCGGTAGCTTCGACCGCTTCCTTTGCAGCGCTTATATCCTCGCTGATGCTTGATTTCGCTACAGAGAACCTGTCGCAGAAATATTTCAGATTAAAAACGCGCTCCGGTGATTCGGTCAGTATCTGGCAGATAGCTCCGACTCTGTGACTCCTTTTCATGTACACCTCCAGAATTCGAACACATAAATAAAACGAACTATTATTGAAAACATAATAATATTATTCGCATTTATTGTCAAATGTGTTTTTTTACAAATAAGGCGCATTTTTAAAGACAAATATGATATAATCATTTTATCTATAACTGAGGAGGCGCAGGAATGATTAACTTGCCTGATTATAAGAAGATCCACTGTATTGGGATCGGTGGTATCGGACTATCTGCGATAGCGGAGATACTCCTGTCCAGAGGATATGAGGTTTCCGGATCAGATATGAGAGAAAGTGAAATGACAGAAAGGCTCATCGAACAGGGAGCCAGAATATATTTAGGCCATAGAGCGAAAAATGTAGACGATGTGGACCTCGTGATCTATTCTTCGGCGATAGGAAGGGACAATCCTGAACTTGCCAGAGCCGATGAACGCGGGATACCTGCAATAACGAGAGCGCAGGCACTCGGAATGCTGATGGACGAGTATAGGAACAGCATAGCTGTTTCGGGAACACACGGCAAAACTACAACGACTTCTATGGTTTCTTTGATTTTAAAGGAGGCACAGAAAGAGCCGACTATCCTGGTAGGAGGAAATCTCGCAGAGATAGACGGCAATGTTTATATAGGAGATAACGAGTATTTTGTTACGGAAGCATGCGAGTACATGGACAGCTTCCTGAATCTCAAGCCGAAGATCGAGATAATACTGAACATAGATTCAGACCATCTCGACTATTTCAAGGATGTCGAGCATATAGCAAGCTCTTTTGACAAGTTCGCGAAACTCGTACCTTCTGACGGAGCGGTCATCGCATATGATGCGAATCCGTTTGTAAAGAGCGTGATAGAAGGACTCCCGAATGCCGTAACGTTCGGCCTCGGCGAAAGCTGCGACTACTTTGCATCTGACATAGACTTTGACAACGATGGGATGCCGAGATTCACTGTGAACCACGGCGGAAAGGAGCTGTGCCGCATAGCGCTGTCGGTACCGGGAGAGCACAATGTGCTGAATGCACTGTCGGCTTTTGCATGCGGACATATCCTGGGAGTCGACGTAGACAGCATGGTCAGGACACTCGAAAATTTCAGCGGCATACAGAGACGTTTTGATGTCCTCGGCAGGACTGCGAATAATATAAAGATAATAGACGATTATGCTCATCACCCGACTGAGATCAAAGCGACGCTGTCAGCAGTGAAGAAAATGAAGCACAATCATATGTGGTGTCTGTTCCAGCCGCACACATATACGAGAACGATGGCGCTGCTTGACGATTTTGCGACTTCGTTCACAGATGCGGACAAGGTCGTGCTCGCAGAGATATATGCTGCCAGAGAAAAGAACATATACAAGATAAGCTCGAAGAGTCTGATGAACAGGATAAAGGAAGAGGATCCGGCGAAGGATGTGTATTTCTTCAGCGACTTTGAAGAGATCGCGAATTTCGTATACAACAATGCTGAACCGGGAGATCTCGTCATAACGATGGGTGCCGGAGATATATACAAAGTCGGAGAGATGATCCTCGAAAAAGACAAGAGGTTTTAAGGAGAGAGCTTTATGGATATAAAAGAATACGAAAAACTTGAAAGGCAGCGTATAAGCAGAAATCTGGATTATCTGGAAGCAGGCGTCAGGTTCATAGACATCAGGACTGCATATATAGACGAAGGCGTGAGCATCGGAGCGGGGACTGTGATATATCCCTGCGTCGTTATCGAAGGCGATGTGACGATCGGTGAAAACTGCACGATAGGGCAGAACAGCAGGATAAAGGATTCCGTGATCGGAGACGACACATCGATCCAGAGCTCTGTGGTACTTGAAAGTAAAATCGGCAGCGGGACTTCAGTAGGGCCGTTTGCATATCTCAGACCGAACAGTGAAGTAGGAGACGGCTGCAAGGTGGGAGATTTCGTAGAAATAAAGAATTCAAAACTTGGTGACGGCGCGAAAGCGGCTCACCTTACATATGTGGGAGATTCCGACGTCGGAGAGCGCGTGAATCTCGGATGCGGAGTCGTGTTCGTGAACTACGACGGAAGCAGAAAATACCGCTCAGTCGTCGAGGACGGAGCATTTATCGGCTGCAATGTGAACCTGGTTTCACCTGTGCACGTGGGAAAAGATGCATACATAGCAGCAGGCAGCACGATAACAGCGGACGTACCGGACGGTGCGCTTTACGTAGCCAGAGCCAAAGGCAGGACACTGGAAGGCTGGGTAGAAAAAAAAGGCATTTTAAAAAAATAAACATCAGTTGAACAGAAAGTTGAGGTAGGAGAAACAAATGAAAAACAGTGCATTTTCAAACTACAAGGTATTTGCAGGCAACTCTCACTTGGAGCTTGCAGAAGAGATCACATCGATAATGGGAAAACCTCTTGGAAGAGCTACTGTAAACAAATTCAGTGACGGAGAGATATCTGTTAATCTGTGGGAATCGGTAAGAGGCGTTGACTGCTATATAGTACAGTCCACATGCGATCCGGTAAACGACAATCTCATGGAACTTCTTATCATGATAGATGCAATGAAGCGCGCATCTGCAGGAAGGATCAATGCAGTTATACCTTACTACGGATATGCGAGACAGGACAGAAAAGCAAAGGCCAGAGATCCGATCACAGCAAAGCTGGTTGCAAATCTGCTGATGGCGGCAGGTGCAGACAGAGTGCTGACTATGGATCTGCATGCAGCTCAGATACAGGGCTACTTCGACATCCCTGTGGATCACCTTGTAGGCATGCCGATACTGACTAAACATTTCATGGAAGAAAACATGGACAACGTGGTAGTCGTTTCTCCTGACCACGGAAGCGTTACGAGAGCAAGAAATATGGCGCAGCCGCTCAATGCTCCTATCGCTATAGTTGACAAGAGAAGACCTGAGCCTAACAAGAGCGAGATCATGAACATCATCGGAGATATCGAAGGCAAGAACTGCATACTCGTCGATGATATGATAGATACAGCAGGAACTATAACGAATGCGGCAAATGCGCTCAGGGAAATGGGCGCTGCGAGCGTAAGAGCATGTGCTACACATGCAGTGCTTTCAGGCCCGGCAATAGAGAGAATAGAGAACTCGGCTATAGAAGAACTCATCCTCCTCAACACACTGCCGATCCCTGAAGAAAAGAAGATAGAAAAGATGAAGATGCTTTCTGTTGCACCGCTGTTCGCAGAGGCGATGACGAGAGTATTCACAAATGATTCGATAAGCAAACTCTTTGACTAGTTTTATGCCGGATGATACGGCAGACGGATGAAAGGAACGGACGTTAATGTTTGTCATTGCAGGACTGGGGAATCCCGGAAAAAAATATGAGCATACGCGGCACAATATGGGGTTTCTCGTCGTGGACCGCATCGCTGAGAAATGCGGTATAAGTGTGAACCGGATGAAGCACAGGGCGCTGGTCGGAGAGGGAAGGATCTCCGGCCGGAAGGCCCTTCTTGTGAAGCCTCAGACTTACATGAACCTCAGCGGCGAATCGATCAGGGAAATAGTGGATTACTATGATGTGGATCTTGAAGACGTCATAGTGATATATGATGACTTCGATCTTGAGACAGGGTCGATACGCGTAAGAAAGAAAGGCAGCGCCGGAAGTCATAACGGAATGAAATCGGTGATCTCTCATCTTGGATCCGGAGATTTTCCGAGAGTCAGGATAGGCATCGGCAAAAGCGGCGGGCTCGACTGGAAGGATTTCGTGATAGGCAAGGTCGCAAGTCAGGAAAAGGACGTTATCGCGGAGGCTGTCGACAAAGCGGCAGACGCTGTGCTCTGCATACTTGAAAAGGGTATAGACAGAGCTATGAATGAATATAATGTAAAAGCAAAGGCGCCGGCACGCGACAAGGCGGAATAGGCGAAGCGGCGCCGGTATGCGTTTATCAGTGTGAGGGATCAAGTGGCAGAAAAGGGAATGGTCAACATTACAGGTGCAGCGGAAGGTTGTGTCGCACCGATCATATCAGATTTAATCGATGAGAAAAAAGGTCAGAGTCTTATTGTTGTTTCGACTTTTAACAGAGCGAAACGACTGGCAGCAGACCTTTCTTTTTTTAATGCGCGCAATATTTACATACTGCCGCAGGAGGAAGAGACATTCCTGCAGTATGAGGCGAGAAGCAATGATGATCTGCTGGAACGCATGAAAGTGCTGCGCGCTGTCACTGCAGGCGAGGAATGTATAGTGATCGCTCCCGTTACGGGCGCCGTGAAAAAGCTGCCGCCCAGAGAGGTATTCGAAGAGAACGTACTCAAGTTGAAACTCGGGGAAGATGTAGATCCCGAAGAGATAAAAAAACGGTTGACTCTGATGGGATACGAACGTGTTTCGATGATAGAAAGCAGGGGGGAATACAGCATAAGAGGCGGTATAATAGATATCTTCACGCCGGACAGCGACGATCCGTACAGAGTGGAGCTGTTCGACACCGAAGTCGACTCGATAAGGACATTCGACAGCCTCACGCAGCGTTCTATCGATGCGCTCAGCGATATATCGGTGTATCCGTGTTCGCATATAGCAAAGGATCGCGACGTGTTCGACGCTGCCGGAAAAAGGATCGCCAGAGCGTACGACAGGCGCATAAAGGCTCTCGAAAAGAAAGAAGGTAGCAGTGAAACTGTCTATAACCTCAAACAGCGAAAGCAGCAGCTTCTGGAATACACAGAGAGCATGATAAACCTGCAGTACATGGAAAAGTTCATAAACTATTTTTATGACGAGACCATGTACATATGGGACTATATGGACGACCCGCAGCTTTTCATAGATGATCCGGCGAGGATCCTGGAGACGCTGGAGACATATGAAAAAGAACGCGCAGACGATATAGACGCGATACTTGCGGCAGGCAGGGGCATCGGAGAGGATTTCGCATCGATGTCCGGCCAGGCCGATTATTTCAGATTATATGAAAAGGAAGGCTATATATTCACGCCGTTCGTCAGCACGATAAAAAAGGCGCCGTTCCTCAAAGAACTGATAAATGTGGAATGCAGACAGGTCCCCGTCTTCAACGGCAGGATGGATATCCTCAAAAACGAGCTGGAAAGCTATGCTGCGCGAGGGTACACCGTCACGATCGTCTGCAGCAGTGACGAACGTCTGAAAAGCGTGAAGGAATTCCTGCTGCATGAAAACCTGACAGGAAAAGCATCGGTCAGGAAAGGCGTGTTGACGGCAGGTATGGAGCTTTGTGACAGAAAAGAGTGCTATATCTGGGAAGGCGATATTTTCGGGGGCAGCCGCAGGAAGAAAAAACGCTCCAGGCGCTCTGCGGGATCGCAGATCAAGAGCTTCTCAGATGTGCAGGAAGGTGACTATGTCGTTCATGAGAGCCACGGCATCGGAAAGTTCACAGGCATAGAACAGCTGCTCGTCCAGGGCGTGAAAAAAGATTATATCAAAGTAAAGTATGCAGGTGAGGACTCGCTTTACATCCCGGTGGATCAGCTGGGGATGCTCCAGAAATACGTCGGAGGAGACGGCGTGACGCCGAGACTGAACAAGCTTTCCGGCAGCGAGTGGAAGCAGACCAAGGCGAGAGCGCAGAAAGCCGTGAACGATATGGCTGAAGAACTGATACGCGTGTCGGCGGCGAGGATGAACGAAAAAGGCTATGCCTTCTCGGAGGATACGGCATGGCAGCATGAATTCGAGGACAGCTTCCCGTACACAGAGACTGACGATCAGCTCAGGTGTGTGGACGAGATAAAAGGCGACATGGAAAAGGATTCACCGATGGACAGACTGCTGTGCGGAGACGTCGGATTCGGCAAGACCGAAGTTGCCGCGCGGGCTCTTTTCAAATGCGTGGCTGACGGAAAACAGGCGGCGGTGCTCGTGCCGACGACGCTTCTGGCGAACCAGCACTATTATACGATGAAAGACCGTTTTGAGAAATTTCCGTTCAAAGTGGAGATGATGTCCAGGTTCAAGAGTGCGGCACAGCAGAAGCGCATAATAGAAGGCCTTGCGAATGGCAGCATCGACATGGTGATAGGAACGCACAGACTGCTGTCTGAAGATGTAAAGTTCAAGGATCTCGGTCTGCTGGTGATAGATGAGGAGCAGAGGTTCGGCGTGAAGCACAAGGAGCGGCTCAAGCAGCTGAAGACAAATGTCGACGTGCTGACGCTGTCGGCTACTCCTATACCGAGGACTCTGCATATGTCGCTGTCAGGCGTCAAGGACATGAGCGTCATCGAGGAACCGCCTGAGGACAGATATCCTGTCCAGACATATGTGATGGAGCAGGATGATTTCGTGATAAGAGAAGCGATAGAAAAGGAGCTCGCAAGGGGCGGACAGGTATACGTGCTGTACAACCGCGTTGAGTCGATAAACCGTGTCGCCAGCGATATCGAAGCGCTGGTGCCGGATGCCGATGTAGTCGTCGGACACGGCAAGATGCGTGAAAAGCAGCTTGAGAATATAATAATAGATTTTTCGGAAGGCGAGTATAATGTGCTGGTCGCAACGACGATCATAGAGTCGGGAATAGATATACCGAACGTGAACACGATGATCGTTCTGGATGCAGACCGGTTCGGACTGGCGCAGCTCCACCAGCTGAGAGGCAGAGTGGGACGCTCCGGCAGGATGGCGTATGCATACCTGATGTACACGAAAGACAGAAATCTGAGCGAGATCGCAGAAAAGCGCCTGCGTGCGATCAGGGAATTCACAGAGTTCGGTTCGGGGTTCAGGATCGCGATGAAAGACCTTGAACTGCGAGGAGCCGGAAACATACTGGGAACAGAGCAGTCCGGGCACATGCTCAGTATAGGGTATGAGCTCTACTGCAAGATGCTGGAAGAAGCTGTCGATGCCGCGAAAGGCAAGGAAACACTGCCTCAGGCGGAAGAAACGGCATTCAGTCTGGCGATACCGGCGGTGATCCCGAAACGCTATATAGAAAATGAAGTGCTGAGACTGCAGATGTACAAGAAGATCGCGATGATCGAAAATGATGAGGATGAAGCGGAGATAGTAGATGAGCTTCTCGACAGATTCGGAGACATACCGAAGGATACCATGAATCTCGTCAAGATATCGAAGATCAGAGCGATGGCAGGCAGGCTGGGCGTTAAGGAAATAACCCGGCAAGGCTATAAGATCATTTTCGGACTGTGGGAGAACGTCAAGCTGACAGAGCCTGTCATGGCGGCACTGGTGGCGAAGTACGGTGCAAAGATGATGATAAACGGAGGCAAAGAGCCGTTCATACGGCTGACGATAAACAAAGAGGAGCCGGTGAAGGCGATAGAACAGTTCCTGCAGACCGCTGTGAACGAACAGAAGCCTAACTGAGTTTTCGTCAGAAAGACCGTCCGGAATGCTCAGAACGATCGGAGTGCCGGAAGGCGGCAGAGATTGCAGACAGGAGGGATATGGAAATGGTAAAAGCAGTGATAACAGCGCCAAGAGGCAGTATGGGGAGCCTGATAGTGCGCGCAGCTCATGACAGGGACGGTATAGAGATCGTCGGCGGTGTCGGCGCGCCGGGACGCGACTATATCGGCACTGACATAGGACTTGCCGCAGGTCTCGGTACCGAGGCGGGAGCGCTGGTATACGATGACGTAGAGAAGATAATAGGAGAATGCGACCTGGTGATAGACTTTTCGACAGTCGAGCTTTCGATGAAGGTGCTTGAAAGCTGCAGGCGGCATGGAAAGGCATTCATTTGCGGAACGACAGGCTTTACTGATGAACAGACGAAGCAGATACTGGATGCAGCGGAAGTCATACCGGTGATGAAAGCGTCAAATACTTCATACGTTGTGAATGTGATGAAAGAACTGCTGGGACAGGCTGCCGCAAAGCTTGGAGACAAGTGCAGGATAGAGATAATCGATATGCACAGCGAGACAAAGAAAGACGCGCCGAGCGGCACGGCGATAGAGTTTGCGGAGGAGATGGCGGCAAAGTCGCCGGACAAGTCATACGATGATATGACATTCCATTCGGTGAGAGCGGGCAATACACCTAGCACGCATACGGTCATATTCGGATGCATGGGCGAAAAGCTGGAGATATCCCACGATGCATATGACTGGAACTGCTATGCCTCGGGAGCATGCGACGCTGCGCTTTTCATGGAAGGAAAAGCACCGGGCAGCTATACGATGGAGGACGTTATCAGGTGAAAACACCTGTGATATATGATGCAGAGAAAATGCAGGATATTCAGGAAGGAGGCGTGTAATGCCGGAGAAAAAAACAGACGGGCAGCTGAGGCTGGAAGCTTTTGCAGAGAAGACGCTCAGAGAAAACAACAAGGATCAGAAAGACCGCATAAACGGTATGATGAGGTCGGAAGCGGCAGGCTGC
Organism: uncultured Clostridia bacterium; assembly: GCA_934247125.1. Classification (GTDB taxonomy): domain Bacteria; phylum Bacillota; class Clostridia; order Peptostreptococcales; family Anaerovoracaceae; genus Lentihominibacter. The sequence continues at coordinate 10,719 of CAKQIZ010000030.1, read as the reverse complement.
TCGTTCGAGGACCGCACGATAACATTCGCATTCCCTGTGCAGCCGTGGCAGACAAACCGCGTCGGCGATATGCACGGCGGCATGATATGCACGGCATTCGATCTGACGATAGCCGCACTTGCCAGGTTTTATGCAGAAGAAAACTTTGCGCCGACGATAAGTCTTGATGTAAAATATATACGTCCCGTAAAGGTCGGCGATACGCTCCTCGTGACAGCTAAGGCGATCGCGGCAGGACGAAGGATAACCCAGCTGACGTGCGAGGCATACAGCAGGAAGACAGGAAAGCTGGCAGCTTCAGGAGCCTCGGTGTATATGAATGTAGATACATCGAAGGAGCGCAGCTGAAAAGGCCGGTCATGACGGACCGGGAATGACATGCTGGTGTATATTTCAAAAAAAGGATGAATAATGTTGCATAAACATTTATGGCAGTGTATAATTATTTACTGATGGCAGAAATGCCGAGGATCTAGTGTGTAAGGAGATAAAGCATAGGATTATGATTAAGACGATTGAAAAAATGGAAGGTTTGATCTACCTGGAAGACGGGACCGTGTTCACGGGTCACGGATTCGGATTCAGGGGAACAGCTGTCGGAGAACTCGTATTCAATACATCGATGACAGGATATCAGAAAATACTTACTGACCCGTCATACAAGGGGCAGATAATAAACATGACATATCCGCTGATCGGAAATTACGGTATAAGCAGGATCGACAACGAATCGGAGAAAGTGCACGCTTTCGGGGTCGTCGTAAAGGATCTGTGCGATGCGCCGTCGAACAGCAACAGCATAATGACGATAGATGAATGGCTAAGGAATATGGAGGTCCCGGGGGTCTTCGGAGTCGATACAAGACAGATAACCAAGAAGATAAGAAACAAGGGAACGGTCAAGTGCCTGATAAGTACAGAAGGCATCTCGATCAGCGAAGCAGCTAAGCGATGTGCGGAAGCTGAGCTCAGAGGCGACTGGATGAAAGAAGCCGGCGTAAAAGAGAAAGTAGAGCTGAAGAGCCTCGCAGATTCAGATGAAAAACCGTTCAGCGTCGCTGTGATGGACTTCGGTGTAAAGGGCAACATCCTGACATGCCTGCGTGAGAGAAACTGCGACCTCACGATATATCCCTACGGGACATCGGCCGAGACTATACTGGCCGGAAAGCCGGACGGCATATTCCTGACTAACGGCCCCGGAGATCCGGAGGAAGCAGCAGAGGCTATAGAAGAAGTGAAGAAGCTGATCAGTGCGAATGAGGCGCCGATGTTCGGGATATGTATGGGACACCAGGTGCTCGCGCTCGCATTCGGAGGCAAGACATACAAACTCAAGTACGGTCACCGCGGAGGCAACCACGGCGTATTCGACAAGAATACGAAGCGTTCGTACATAACATCGCAGAACCACGGATTCGCCGTTCAGTATGAAAGCATAATCCTTAAGGGAATGGAGATCACACACCTCAATCTCAACGACGGAACGGTAGAGGGGATAGAGCACAGAGACCTGCCTGTGTTTTCAGTGCAGTTCCACCCGGAAGCATCACCTGGACCAAACGATACGGGATATCTTTTCGATAAATTCATAAACATGATGAAAGGGGACAGAATCAATGCCTAAGAAGCCATATCTGAAAAAAATACTTATCATAGGTTCCGGTCCGATCGTCATAGGCCAGGCTGCGGAATTCGACTATGCGGGAACTCAGGCATGCAAGGCCATAAGAGAGGAAGGCATAGAGACGATACTGGTAAACAGCAACCCGGCAACGATCATGACAGACAAGGGTATCGCAGACAAGGTATACATGGAGCCGCTCACTGAAGAGGCTCTCGAACAGATACTTGCAAAGGAGAGACCTGACGGCATACTGGCGGGATTCGGCGGGCAGACAGGGCTGAACCTGGCTATGGAACTGGAAAGCAAGGGGATTCTCGAGAAGTACGGCGTGGCTCTGCTGGGTGTCAACAAGGAAAGCATCAAAAGAGCAGAAGACAGAGAAGAATTCAAGACGCTGATGCAGGATATAGGCGAACCTATACCGAGCAGTGTCATCGCGACATCGATGGATGAATGTTATGATTTCGTTGAAAAAGAAGGATTCCCTGTTATCATAAGACCTGCGTATACGCTAGGCGGAACAGGCGGCGGTATCGCGGAAAACAGGAAAGAGCTGGAGCTTCTCTGCGTCAAGGGAATGGAAAACAGCGCGATCGGTCAGATCCTGCTCGAAAAGTCAGTTGCGGGCTGGAAGGAGATCGAGTACGAAGTGATCAGAGACAGCCGTGACAACTGCATCATCATATGCAGCATGGAGAACCTCGACCCTGTCGGCGTTCATACAGGCGACAGCATCGTAGTCGCTCCTACACAGACTCTCAGAGACGCCGAGTATCAGATGCTCAGAGACGCTTCTATAAAGATCATAAGAAACCTCGAGATCGAAGGCGGATGCAACGTGCAGTTCGCACTCGATCCTGACACGGGAAAATACATAGTAATAGAGGTGAACCCTCGAGTAAGCCGTTCGTCTGCACTCGCATCAAAGGCGGCAGGATATCCGATCGCAAAGATCGCAGCAAAGATCGCTATCGGATACAACCTGGACGAGCTTTCGAACTACGTCACACAGACGACGAGCGCATGCTTCGAGCCTACACTCGACTACGTTGTCGTAAAGTTCCCGAAATGGCCTTTTGACAAGTTCAGGACAGCATCGAGAAAGCTCGGTACACAGATGAAGGCTACAGGAGAGGTGATGTCCATAGACAGGACATTCGAGAGTGCGCTGCTTAAAGCGCTCACCTCGATAGAAATCAAGTGCGACGGTCTGCACATACCGTTCGTTTCAGGACTGAATGACGCTGATCTCGTGAAAAAACTCAAGGCATGCGATGACGAAAGGATATTCTGCATCGCGGAAGTCATGAGAAGAGAGCTGATGACAGTAGAGGAGCTTTACAGCCTGACGAAGATAGACAGATGGTTCCTGAACAAGATCAGAGGAATAATCGACCTGGAGAACAGGCTGCAGACAGAGCCGCTGACTAAGGAAATGGTATACGAGGCAGAGTCGCGAGGTTTCACGGATACTGATATAATCGCTCTTTCCGGAACGACAAGAGACGTTCTGCAGGATATACGAGTGTACAACGACATCTACCCGGTATACAAGATGGTAGATACCTGCGGCGGAGAGTTCGATGCGCTGACGCCTTACTATTATTCATGCTATGATGAAGAGGATGAGAGCGTAAGGAGCCACGAGAAGAAGATCCTGGTAATAGGCTCAGGTCCGATAAGGATAGGACAGGGTATCGAGTTCGACTACTGCTGTGTACAGGGCGTATGGGCAATCAAGGAACTCGGATACGAAGCGATAATCATGAACAACAACCCTGAGACAGTAAGTACCGACTTCGATACATCAGATAAACTGTACTTCGAGTCACTGCATATAGATAATGTGATGAACGTTATCAAGAGAGAACGTCCTCAGGGCGTCATCATACAGTTCGGCGGACAGACATCGCTGAATCTCGCTGAAAAACTCAGCAGTCGAAGCATAAACATACTGGGAACGTCATACAGCAATATAGACCTGGCGGAAGACAGAGAAAAATTCTGCGAACTGCTTGATGAACTGGGCATAGCAGTGCCTGAAGGCGTTGCGGTAACGAGCGAGGAAGACGCTTTCGCAGCAGTCAGAAAGCTCGGATATCCGCTCGTAGTAAGACCGTCATATGTAATAGGCGGACGTGCGATGCAGGTCGTATACAACGATGTAGAGCTCAAGAGATATATGAAGGAAGCCGTATCGCTTTCGACAGAGCATCCTGTGCTGATAGACCAGTATATCCAGGGCAAGGAGATCGAAGTCGATGCTATAGCAGACGGCGAAGATATCCTGATCCCGGGCATCATGGAGCACGTGGAAAGGGCAGGCGTACACTCCGGAGACAGTATTTCGGTATATCCGAACTATTCGCTTTCAGAGGAAGTGGAAAAGACTCTCGAAGACTACACGAAGAGAATCTCGAAGGCTCTCAATGTGGTGGGTCTTGTGAACATCCAGTACGCATATGACGGAAAGAAGATCTACGTCATAGAAGTGAACCCTAGAGCATCGCGTACGGTGCCTATCCTGAGCAAGGTGACGAGAGTTCCGATGGTAAAGCTTGCGGTCGCAGCTATGCTGGGGCATAAGCTCAGAGACAGCAAATACGGCACAGGCCTTTACAAAAAGACTGAAGAGTATGCCGTAAAGGTTCCGGTGTTCTCGAGTGCGAAGCTGACAGATATGGACATAGCTCTCGGACCTGAAATGAAGTCGACAGGCGAAGTACTCGGAATAGACAAAGATCTGGACAAGGCTGTCTACAAGGGATTCCTCGGAGCAGGAATGAGCATACCGACGAATGGAAACGTTTTCGTGACGCTCAAGGAGTCTGAGCAGAACACATATACAGCAGATATCCTGAGAGACTATGCGGAAGCAGGGTTCCGTCTCTATGCGACAGATGATACGATAGAATTCATCACAGCACATGATATATCTGTAGAGCCTATGGATTACGATACTGCACAGAAGTGGATCATGAACCACGACAGCGAAAGTGACGAGAAGATCGCACTTGTAATAAATATTCCTGTCGTTGCCAACCGAAAGGAAAGAGAAAGCTTCCCGGTAAGACGAAAGGCTATCGAAAGAGGCATCTCTGTAATGACATGCATGGATACGGCGCGTGTATTCCTGAAGGCTGTGAAGCTCAAGCAGCAGGAAGCAGTGCTTGACTACGAACCGCTCGAATGATGACAGAGTAAAGCGGAACAGCAGTAAAAAAACATTTTTCGAATTATACTGGAAATCAACATAATTCTCTGGTATTATTAATGCGTTACCAGCAGAAAAAGGTAACAGCATTAATTGGAGGAGCAGAAAAATGATGATACTTTTCTTAGCACTGATATTCGGAATAGTTGTTGCGGGGCTTCTCGTGTTCTCGATCCTGAGAAACAGGAAGGCAGGTAAAAGCAAGATCGTCAATATATTGAAACTGATAATACTTGCGGAAGCGATCGCATACATAGTCGTCTTTATCATAGTGATAATCAAGACGATGGCGGCGTGACGACAATTCGCATGACGTATCGGATTCAACTGCAAGATCGAATTTCGCTCAGCGCTGCAAAGCGCTGCAGCGAAATTTTTTGTGAGCAGAATGGATAGTGTATCATATATGGAAGGAGTTTGAAATGATAGCAGATAAAGTTCTCAAAAGTAATGTCATATATACCGGTGTAAGCAATGAAATAATCAGCGGAGGTGTTGCAGTTTCCGGAAACAGGATAATCGCTGTGGCCGGTGATGATGAGATAGACGGATATATAGGAAAAGATACCGAAGTATATGAATACAGGGACAAGCTGATAATGCCGGGGCTCATAGACAATCATGTACATGTCACTATGGGTGCAATGATGCATGATAATGATCTGAGCCTGGAAGGTACGAAATCAGCGGAGGAATGTGCTGCGATGGTAAAAGATTATCTCGAAAAAAATCCGGAAACGAGTCTGCTGGTAGCCTCGGGCTGGATGGTCTCTGCATGGGACAACAATGAACTGCCGCGCAAGGAGATGCTGGACGAGATATCCACAGAGATACCTATCTGTCTCAGTACAGCTGACGGATGGCTCTGCTGGGTAAATTCCAGGGCACTGGAGATGTTCGGATACACCAAAGAAAGCATAACTAAAGAAAAAGAGATTTACGTGAAGAAAGACGAAAATGGAGAGCTCACAGGTATGCTGTATCATATGGGTTCGGATCCTGTATTCTTCATGCTGCTCAATATAGACAAGACTCAGGCAAAGAAACTGATCAAGCATTCACTGGGGATATACAGCAGTTTCGGCATCACTGCTGCAGGAGATGTTTCAAATGAACTTGAGATAGAAAAAGAGCCTAAAGGCTTTGAACTTTACAGAGAAATGGAACAGGCAGGCGACCTGGACGTCAGGATGTACGTATATCCTTCGATAGGAAAGACGGGAGATTTCAGCCGTGCGAAGGAACTGATGGAGGAATACAGCGATGGCTATGTCATCATGCCGGGACTCAAAGCATATGGTGACGGAGTCATAGACGCTCATACGGGAGTACTCAATGCACCATATAATGATAAGCCGGAAGATCCGGAGTTCAATGCTACACCGATATTCACACAGGAAGCCTTGAGCGATATCATAACAAAAGCCAATGCTGAAGGCTATCCGGTAAGGATACACTGCACAGGAGACGGAAGTACGAGAATGGCACTGAATGCATTCGAGGCTTCGATAAAAGCAAATGGCAGACATGGTCTCAGAAATGGTATAGAACATGTAGAACTCGTAGAAGATGAAGATTATCCGAGATTTGCAGAGCTTGATGTCATGGCAAACAAGCAGCCAGCACATTATTATCTCTGCACTGACAAATTCATGCTGGATGCGCTTGGAGAGAGAAGATGGTTCAGGAGTCAGCCTCTGAAATCATTTTACGATGCCGGAGCAAATGTGTCTCTCAGCACGGATTTTCCGATCGTTGAGATCGATCCGTTCCACAATATGTACGTAGCCGTTACAAGACTGGATCTTGAAGGCAATGAAATAGGCGCGGATATCAATGAAAAAATAGATATTTTTGATGCGCTCCATGGCTACACATATATGGGAGCATACGGCATGGGCGTTGAAGATAAAACAGGTTCACTTGAACCTGGCAAGCTGGCTGATATAGCAGTCATAAACGGGAGGATTTTCGATGAGGAACCGGAAAAGCTTCTTGACAGGAAAGCAGTCCTTACGATGATGGATGGACGCATAGTTTATGAAGACAGGCAGTAAGCATGTCAAAAATGATGATAGATGTCGCAGGCATTTTTAAGATGTCGATATAAATCACTGTTTTAAGAGAGGAGAAAGATTTTTTATGGAGTATGGAATTTTATGTGTGCTTCCGGTAATAACGATACTGGTTATCGCTGTTACTACGAAGCGTACGCTGTTTGCCATGACATGCGGGCTGGCAATGGCGGCAATGATCCTGGGGAAAGGCCCGAAAGGCTTTGCAGGTTCATTCTTCGACAACATTTATGCCGCATTCAGCAATGAATCGCTTCAGTGGCTGCTCATCGTTATCGCGTTGTTCGGCATACTGATAATGTTGTATGAGAAGACAGGTGCAGTAACGGATTTCGGATACTGGGCGGGAAAATTTATCAAGACCAGGAAAACGGCTCTGTTCGGAACTTTCATCCTGGGTGTTGTGATATTCATCGATGATTATCTCAACAACCTGGCTGTAGGTACGACGATGAAGGGTATAACGGACAAGCTGGGGATACCAAGACAGCAGCTGGCGTATGTAGTGAATACGGTGGCAGCTCCTGTGTGTCTGCTGATACCGCTCTCATCATGGGCTGTATATTTCGCAGCACTGATGGGAGATCAGGGTGTTGAGATCAACGGTTCTTCGATGGCTGCATATATCCATGGTCTGCCGCTGGCATTTTATGCGTGGTTCGCAGTCATCATATGTATCCTCCAGATCCTGGGTGTTATACCTAAGATTGGGCCTATGAAGAAAGCATATGAAAGGTACGAGGCCCTGGGAGATGTATTCCCTGAGGGAACTGATCCCGAGCTTGTTGAAAGTGCAAAGAATGAAAGCAGCGATCCGGAAGAAAACAGGAAAGCTCATCCGTGGAACTTCCTCATACCGCTGATCGTCATGATCATAGTGGCACTGCTGGCTGACGTTCTTATGGGATCAGCCGCAGGAGTTGCAGTAGCGTTCATACTTTATCTGATAGAGAAGAAAATGAGCTTCAAGGATCTGCTGACTGCATGCTTTGACGGTGTTATGTCGATGGGATTCGTGTTTATTCTGTCAGTACTTGCTTTTTCGGTGCAGAATGCAAATATAGATCTTGGACTGGCGGATTATGTCATATCCATAACTGAACCTGTCATGAAAGGCGGGTTCCTGCCGGCAGTCGTATTCATCGTATGCGGTATATATGCTTATGCTACAGGATGTTTCTGGGATCTGGCTGCGATCATAATACCTATCGTTATACCTCTTGCAAATGCAATGGGTGTGGACCCGATCGTTACATCAGCTGCAGTATTCTCAGGCGCTGCATTCGGAAGCAATACATGCCTTTACGGCGACGGCGTCATCATGTGTGCACAGGGCTGTCAGATCAAGAGCCTCGACCTCATGACAACGACTCTGCCATATGCTTGTATGGCCGGAGTAGCGACTGTTATATGCTATCTGATAGTAGGATTCGCTATGTAATATCATGAATAAAGATCCCGCTTGGCACATTGTGATATGCTACGGTGATGCTGCAGCGGGATTTTTTGTGCGCACGGTGCATATACAATGTAAAAGGTACAGCACAGAATCCGCAAGCCGGAAAACAGGTATACAGATAATAAAAAATCCTGCATTTCGCAGGATCGACAGCATTGATAGCAGAGACATGTATGCAGCCTTTGCATGTATATATGAATGATCAGAAACGATCGCAGTAGTTCATCAGATTTCTCAGGAAACCTGACTGCTGCGTTTTCTTATTTCCCATGATAGTTGAATAATACACGATAGAGGCGTCAAAACTGTCTTCAGAGGTCCTGATTATAGCGTATGAACCGTCACTGCCGTCTCTCGGCTGTGTGAGGCTGCCGGGATTGATGAAGCGTATGCCGCTGCTCTCATCGGTCATCGCTCTGTGAGTGTGCCCGAAAACCACGGCTCTGCAGTCGTTTTCCATAGCTTTGTACATGAGTCCGTTGAGCTGGCAGCTGACGTTTTCCATGTGGCCGTGCGTGAGCAGGATATTACCGCATTCCACAGAGATCACCCTGAAGTCGGAACTGCTGTGACTGCCGTCGCAGTTGCCCTTTACGCCTATTACAGGAACGCCGAGCTCAGACTGCAGCTTTTGTGCATCTGCGATGAAATCACCTGCGTGCAGGATCATATCTATATCCGTCAGCTTAGGCCATATATCGCGTACTTTATTGAGTTTTCCGTGCGTATCGCTTATTGCTAAAATTTTCATAAATAGAGTGTAACACAATCAAGTGTCATTGACTAGGCTGTAATTTTAAAGTAAAATGAAAAAAAGAAAAACAAGAAAGAAATGGTAAGATCATGTCAGAAAACAAGAATACTATAATAACGGATGGCCAGGATCTGGCAGAAAGAGCAGAAGAACTTAAAAACTCAGGTGTAACAGACGTAACGGTCGTAGTGAATACGTTCAATTATACCAGATATAAGCAGTCGAACGACGGCAAGTCTCTGGAACCTGTCATCGAGGGTATAAACAGCGCCGTTGGCAAGGGACTGGGCATAAGGCTGAACGTCGGGATAAAAGAAGGCTTCAATGATGATGAGATACTGGATTTCCTGCAGCTCACATTCCAGCACAGATATGATATAGTTTTCCTTCCGACGATAAGCTATGATCTGATAAAGAGCAAAATGCCGGCTCTCAAGAAAATCGACAGGGATTTCGGTGACGTGGAGATGTACAAATACCCGAGCGCAGTCGGTCGTATCGGATTTTTGAAAGAGTAGGAGCAGGGCGTATGCATGAAAAGCTTAACAGCATGAGACGTGAACTGACGGAGATACTGAGGAGCGACAGGCTGCTCAAGTCCGCTGTCAGAGAAGTCAACAAAATGGATATGATAAAGGGCTCGCTGATAATCAGGAATTCCAGGCATGACAAGATCGCTATAGATGAGATCCTCAAAGGAGAACTGCAGCGTGACGTCCCGGTCGGAGACTACATGTTCATCGAGAATTTCGGCAAAGTCATCAACGTTGCGTTCAATTGTCTCGAAATGGGCAACTACATAGACAAATATTTTCTTATCAGCGCATACAGGATACTGACTGAGGATGACAAGGGATATTTCAGGAAGACGAACCCGGTAGTGTATGCTTTCAATCACGTACCTGTGCACTGTCTCGATATCGAGGAGAAGCTCGATGATGCGCTGCGCCGCGTGTACAGTCATGAAGCGGGGAACAATATCATACTCAAGGCGATGTACGTGCACAACAAGATGATAGAGATATATCCGTTCAGGGAGTACAGCGGGGAGCTTGCGATATTTGCGATGAACTATTATCTGATGGAGAACGGGCTTGCACCTGTCAATATGCCGATAGACCGCGACGATTATTTTTCGATCGTCGGCGAATGCCTGAAAGGCCACAGACAGGAGGAGTTTTACGATTTCCTGTGCAGAGCCGTTTACGACAAGATGCAGGGAACGATAGACGCCTGCAGAGAATATCTCAAAAATCAGCAGCAGGCGGAATGAATATATGAATATTTAAGACCTTTTACCAGAAGAATAAGTCTGGCAGGAGGTCTTTTTTATAAAATCCAAAAAAAGAAAAACAATAAAAAACAGTTGAAAATATTGTTTTTTGGGTATATAATGCAGTAATATGGCTAAAGATTTTGAATTTTCGAAACTATTTACTGCGAAGGGGGTGCGAAATCTATGCTTGATGCAGAAATAACTCGAATAAGAGAGAGTGAGAGCAAAGCCGACGAGCTTCAGCGAAAAGCTAAAAATGAATCAAAAAGGATCCTGGATGATGCAAGAATGGAGGCGGAACGGATCATTAAGGA
>CAKQIZ010000029.1 GCA_934247125.1 uncultured Clostridia bacterium | reverse complement strand
ACTATGATCACCCAGGGGGGAGGAGGTTACGGAGATCCAAAGGAAAGAGATATAGAGATGATAAAAAAGGATCTGGAGAACGAGGTGATATCGGAAGCAGCTGTGAAGGATGATTATGGCTGTGATAAATTAGTAACTGTATAATCACGTCTTTGACACCTGATTGACAAAAAAAGCTTGCTGTCTAGTGGTATTAATGGGATAGCAAGCTTTTACCCATTCATCGGAGGGTGATTTGTTCAAAAGAAACAATAGCTGGAGAAGATGGCAGGCCGAGACGCCTGCTGCCTGTCCGGCGTTTTTTTATTCTGAAATACTGTCTGCGATAGTTACAGATATTCACAGGGCGGGCATGGCAGTTAAGCAGGACCGCATTTACTGTGTCAGTTTATTCGGGGCAGCCGGCGGGTCAGCCGGTGCGAGCTGCTTTAAAACGTATATCTGTGTATTTTTTAGTGACGGTAAAAACGCAATACACATCGCAGTTAAAATTTGTGCATGATGCGCAGGCTTTGAAAAAATATTACACAGCGATAAGTGCAGAATCGCACAAAATCAATAGAAAACAGTTTAAAACAGCAAAAAAATCAAAATAATGGAAGGATTGCTGTGTAATAAAAAATCAATACTTGAAATAATGCACAATATTTGAGTGAGTTGTGCAGAATGTTTTGCAGCGAGTGATATCTGCACAAATATGACCGATGCAGCGGTGAACGACGGGGCAAGGAAGCAGGGAAGCACGACAGAAAATTTGATATTCAGTGAAACCATAAGGATAGTGGAAAATAATTCAAGGAGATAATTCGATGGGTCTGATCACATCGGCAGGTGTAAAAGTGGCGAAAAAGGCACTGCATTACGGAGTCAGTGTTTCGTTCGTGATGAGCATACAGCCGGATGCATTAACATGTTCCAAAACTCTTTATTATGTTGTATAATAACAGAGAATGAATTAAAGGAGGATGTGTCATGATTGACCAGCATTTGCTTAGGCACCTGTCTAAGAAATATCCAAATGTAAAGGCGGCAACGGAGGAGATCGTCAACCTGAATGCGATACTGTCGCTGCCTAAAGGAACAGAGTATTTTTTAAGTGACCTGCACGGTGAGCATGAAGCCTTTATACACATGCTTAAAAGTGCGTCAGGCGTCATCAGATCCAAGATAGAAGAGATTTTCGGCCCTGACCTTACAAGAGATGAGAGAGATGACCTTGCGGCTCTCATATATAATGCTGAAGCGGAGATAAAGCGAAGGAAAAAGAGTGAGGAAGATTTTGACAAATGGTGTAAGATCTCTATTTTCAGACTGGTCATGGTCTGCAAATCCGTTACCAACAAATATACAAGATCAAAGGTAAGAAAAAGGCTGCCGAAAGAATATGCCTATATACTGGACGAGCTGCTGCATACGGCAGACGAAGCCAACAAGGGCAATTATTACGGCCAGATCATAGCGACGATCGTCGAATGCGGTATAGCCGAGGACTTTATCATAGCGTTCACAGATGTCATAAGCTCTCTGGCGGTGGACAGACTGCACATAATCGGAGACATATGGGACAGAGGTTCGCATCCTGATGCGATAATGGATTTTCTGATGGAGTACCACGATGTGGATTTTCAGTGGGGAAATCACGACATCGTATGGATGGGCGCGGCGACAGGAAACTGGGCATGCATGACAAATGTGCTCAGAATGAATATCAGCTACAATAATTTCGACATGCTTGAGATCGGCTACGGTATCAACCTGCGGCCGCTTGCGTCGATGGCTCAGAAGATATACGGAGATGATCCGTGCGACTTTTTCATGCCGAAAAAGCTCGAGGAGAACAAGTTTGACCCTGTAGACGATCTGCTCGCCGCAAAGATGAACAAGGCGATCTCCATCTGCCAGTTCAAGGTAGAAGGTCAGAGGATAATGGCGCATCCTGAATACGGTCTGGAAAACCGGCTGCTGCTCGATAAGATCGATTATGAAAAGGGCACTGTTCAGCTCAGAGATGGGGTTTTCCCTCTCAGAGACAAGAATTTCCCTACTATAGATCCGAATGATCCGTATAAGCTCACGGAAGACGAGGTCAATGTGCTCAATGCTCTCGAGGCGTCGTTCGTTCAGAGTGAAAAGCTGCAGGCACATATAAAGTTCATGTACAGCCACGGTGCGCTTTACACTATAGTGAACGGAAACCTGATGTTCCACGGCTGTATACCTATGGATGAAGACGGGAATTTTGAAAACTGTACTGTAAACGGTGTTACTGCATCGGGCAAAGCGTATATGGACTTTCTGGATTCGGAGCTCAGAAAGGCTTATTTCAGTCCTGACGAGTCCGGAGAGACAGGCAGATCAGGAGATCTGATGTGGTATTTGTGGCTGGGAAGGAAGTCGCCGCTTTTCGGCAAAGATCAGATGACGACTTTCGAAAGGTGCTTCGTTGCGGACAAGAAGACGCATAAAGAGTATACGGTGCCGTATTACAAGCTTATAAACAGAAAAGACATATGTGAAAAGATTCTCATGGAATTCGGTCTCGATCCGAAGAATTCGATAATACTGAACGGACATGTACCTGTTAAGATAAAAGATGGTGAAAGTCCTGTCAAAGGCGGCGGCAAACTGATAGTCATCGATGGGGGAATGTCAAAAGCTTATCAGAAACAGACCGGTATAGCAGGATATACTTTCATATTCAATTCCAGGTTCATGGCGCTCGCAGAACACAAGCCGTACAGTCCTCTTCAGCCGGACGGGACGCAGGAATTCCATTCTCCTGTTATCAGAACTGTCAAAACCCTTGAAAAGAGAATGCTCGTAAAAGATACAGATCTTGGTGGAGAGCTCCAGCAGGAGGTAGATGAGCTTAAAGAGCTTGTAAAGGCTTACAGGACGGGGCGTCTGAAAGAGAAGTAAAATAAATAGAATTGTGTGGCATTAATCATAAACTTGTCATAAATATCGTACAAATACAAGCAAAGTTTATAATTGAGATAAATATGGATAATTTGCTTAAAAACAACTTGAAATACCCATTAAAAAATGTTTTAATGGGTATTGTAGATTGTTACAAACATAACGACTTGCTGTGATAAACACATCAAGTATATGATTAAAAACGTTATTAGTAATTAAGGAGGCATGTACATGAACTTTCAACTAACGAAGGAGCAAGAATTCGTAAGAAAAATGGTAAGAGAGTTTGCCGTAACAGAGGTTGAACCTTTAGCTGCGGATATCGACAAGGAACACAGATTCCCTGTTGAGACTGTAGAAAAAATGGCAAAATACGGTCTTTTAGGCGTACCATTCCCAACAGAAGTTGGCGGAGCAGGCGGAGATCACATCTCATATGCGATCACTGTTGAAGAGCTTTCAAGAGTATGCGCATCAACAGGCGTTATCTGTTCAGCACACACTTCACTCTGCTGCTGGCCTATCTTCAAGTATGGTAAACCGGAGCAGAAGGAAAAGTATCTCCCGGATCTTCTTTCAGGAAAGAAACTCGGAGCATTTGGTTTAACTGAGCCAAACGCAGGAACTGACGCATCAGGTCAGCAGACAAGAGCAGAAGATATGGGCGACTACTGGCTTCTCAACGGAGCTAAGGTGTTCATTACAAACGGCGGATACGCAGATGTATTCGTAGTTATGGCAATGACTGATAAATCAAAGGGAAATCACGGAATCAGCGCATTCATCGTTGAAAAGGGCGATGAAGGTTTCTCGATCGGCAAGACAGAAGATAAGATGGGTATCTGCGCATCTTCAACTACTGAGCTTGTATTCCAGAACTGCAAGATTCCTAAGGACAGACTTCTTGGCCAGTTAGGAAAAGGATTCAAAGTTGCAATGTCAACACTGGACGGCGGACGTATCGGTATCGCTTCACAGGCTCTGGGTATCGCACAGGGAGCTCTTGATGTAACTGTTGAATATATGAAGGCAAGAAAGCAGTTTGGTAAAAAGTTATCACAGATGCAGGCGCTTCAGTTCACAGTAGCTGAGCTGGCAACTGAAATCGAAGCTGCAAGACTTCTCGTATACAAAGCTGCAGACATGAAAGACAAAGGTCTGGCTTATGGTCCTAACGCTGCAATGGCTAAGTTATTTGCTGCAGAAACTGCAATGCACGTAACTACTAAGTGCGTACAGCTGCACGGCGGATACGGATACACTAAGGATTATCCGGTAGAAAGAATGATGAGAGACGCTAAGATCACTGAGATCTATGAAGGTACTTCAGAAGTTCAGAAGATGGTTATCGCCGCATCAGTTCTGGGTAAATAATAAATTAGGAGGGAAAAAACATGGCTTTTAAAGTATTAGTATGCGCAAAACAAGTTCCTGATACAAATGAGATCAAAATCAACCCTGAAACAGGAACATTGATCAGAGATGGTGTACCTAGTATCCTCAATCCGGATGACGCCAATGCTCTGGAAGAAGCGTTAAAAATTAAAGATAAATTTGATGATGTTCACGTTACAGTGATCACCATGGGACCTCCGCAGGCTGAAGCTATGCTGTTCGAATGCATCGCTATGGGCGCAGACGAAGGTATCCTTGTCAGCGACAGAGCTGTAGGCGGTTCAGATACATGGGCTACTTCAAACGCAATCACTGCTGCTATCAAAAAGTACGGTGAATTTGACATGATCTTCGCAGGACGTCAGGCTATTGACGGAGACACTGCACAGGTTGGTCCTCAGATCGCAGAAAAATTAGATCTTCCACAGGTTACATATGTTCAGAAGTTCGAAATCAGCGATGACAGAAAGAAAGTAACTGTAGAAAGACAACTGGAAGACGGATACGAAGTTATCGAAATCGCACTTCCTTGCATGCTGACTGCAATCAAAGAATTAAATACACCTAGATATATGTCGATTTCAGGCATCTTCGATCCTGAAAAAGATATCAAGGTCTGGAATGCTGCAGATATCGAAGTTGACCTTACAACTGTAGGTCTCAAGGCATCCCCTACAAACGTATTCCGTTCATTCACACCGAAACCAAAGGGCAAAGGCGTTATGCTTGACGGAGATTCTGAAAAGGATCTGGCAAAGAACCTGCTTATCAATCTTAAGAAGAAGCACGTTATCTAAGGAGGGAGAAAGAACATGTCAACAAATTTTGCGGATTATAAAAATATCTGGGTATATGCAGAACAGCGTGATGGCAAGTTGATGAACGTGGCACTCGAACTTATCGGCGAAGGTCACAAGTTATCAAGAGACATCAGCGCTGACACAAAAGTTTGTGCTCTGATCGTTGGTAACAACGTTGGACATCTGGCACAGGAATGCTTCGAATACGGTGCTGACCAGGTTTACCTTATCGAAGATCCATTACTCGAAAACTTCACAACTGATGGATATACAAAAGTTATTTCAGACGCTATCGTTGAATACAAGCCTGAAATCGTAATGTACGGTGCTACACACATCGGAAGAGACTTAGCACCAAGAGTAGCAGCAAGAATGGATACTGGTCTTACTGCAGACTGTACTCACCTTGACGTAAAAGTTGCAAACTACATCAAGTTCGCAGAAGAAAACACTACTCTGAACACTTCAACTTTAGACCCTGCAGATCCTGACACTGGATTAAAGATGACAAGACCTGCATTCGGCGGTAACTTAATGGCTACTATCATCTGTCCTAGAACCAGACCGCAGATGTCAACAGTAAGACCTGGCGTTATGCAGAAGATGGAAAGAATGGAAGGCGCTACTGGCGAAGTTATCAACGTTAAGCCTGCTATCACTGAAGCTGACATCAGAACTAAGATCGTTGAAATCGTTAAATCAGCTAAGGAATTAGTTTCATTAACTGATGCTGACATCATCTGCTCAGGCGGAAGAGGTCTTGGAGATCCTTCAGGTTTCGAACTGATCAAGCAGTTCGCTGACAAGGTTGGCGGAGTTGTTGGTTCATCAAGAGCAGCTGTAGACGCTGGATGGATCGATCACTCACACCAGGTTGGACAGACTGGTACTACTGTAAAGCCTAAGATCTACTTTGCATGTGGTATTTCAGGCGCTATCCAGCATCTGGCAGGAATGCAGACATCAGATATCATCGTTGCTATCAACAAGGATCCTGATGCTCCTATCTTCGAAGTTGCTGACTACGGTATCGTAGGCGACCTCTACAAGGTGATCCCTGAAATCATCGCTGAGTGGGACAATGCTGAAGCACTGTTCGATGCAGCAGAAAAAGAAGCGTAAGCTTTACAGCTTTTAAAGCGGACGAGTAAAATCGTATAATGAAATCAAAGACCTCAGGTTTATAAAAGTCTGGGGTCTTTTTGTAGAAAGAAAAACCTGCGTTAGACGCAGGAATCATTTTTGCACTTTGCATTTATGAATGAAGCTGCAGAAATACCGATATCCTTTCCCATGGAAAGCCTACCACATTGTTATAGTCACCTTCGATATGGTCTATGTATTTTTCGAAAGTGCCCTGGATAGCATAGCCTCCTGCCTTGTCGTAAGGCTCCGCAGTATTTACATAAGCAAGGAGTTCATCATCACTGTAGTCTTTAAAAAATACGGATGTCGATTCGTAAAAACACTCTTTTCGTTTAAACGGCGAGAGTGGCGAGTTGCCTTGTGCGGGATCTGTTTCGAGGATGCATACGCCCGTGATGACGTGATGGAAGTTATTTCTAAGCTTTTGCAGAGTATCGAATGCATCATCGCTGTCATGTGGCTTCCCGATGATCTGCCCGTTATATTCCACTATTGTATCAGCCGATATGTAGATACTGTTCGGCTTGAAATATAAAGTTGCTGTGTGGAAAGCTTTCTTGAAGGCAAGGTACATGACTGAGGCTTCAGGTGTCATGTAAAAGGGCAGGTCTTCGTTGACGTCTGCAGGCCGTATTTCAGGATCGAATCCATGATTTTTCATCATTTCTATTCTTCTAGGGGAGCCTGATGCAAGTATTATATTTTTCATAGGTAGATTCTCTCTTTCATTTATCTTGAAAACGGCATCAGTTTTGGCGATGCCGGCGTTAATATTTTGATATTTTTCTGTTTTTCGGTTTATTATAACACAAATGGAAATAATAAACGAGACAGTAAATGAGCGGAGGGAGAGTTGGAGTTATGACTGGCGATAGAAATGGTGATAACAAGAGTATGCCTGAGAAAAAACAGATAGCGAAGGCCTATGAGAAATATTCGGAGAAATTCACACCGAAACCGAAGTATTTTAAAAACGCACTAAAAGCTTTTTTGACAGGAGGTGCGATATGTGCGGTGTCTCTCTGGGCTGAAAACCGGTTTATTGCAGCCGGTGTATCTGAAAAAAATGCGTCTGCGTATGTGGTGATGCTGCTGATAATGCTGGCTCAGCTGCTGACCGGCCTCGGATGGTTCGATACGATAGGCAAATTTGCAGGAGCGGGAGTGATAGTTCCGATAACGGGATTCGCTAATTCGATGGTGGCTCCGGCGCTGGAGTACAAGAAAGAAGGCGTGGTGCTGGGAGTCGGTGCGAAGCTGTTTTCTATGGCCGGGCCTGTGCTGGTGACCGGTATAACGCTCTCGATGGCAACAGGATTCATATACTGGATGGTCGGCAGATTTCTTTAAACCGATATGTGCGGATCTGAGCTGACCGGTACTGCTCATATGTATCGTAAAACTCTCAGGAGGTTGTGATGAAAGGCAGAAAACAGACGATTTTTTTTAAAAACAGACCATATATCATCGGCACATATTCCATAGGTGGCGTAAAGGAAAATGAAGGACCTGTGCATGAATGGTTTGATCAGTGTCTGGAGGATGACACTTATGGGGAAAAGACCTGGGAAAAAGCTGAAAGCAAGATGCTGAAGACGGCTATAGTAAAGGCTATGGAACGCTCGGGAAAGAACAGTGACGATATAGGCGCGATGCTTAGCGGTGACTTGCTCAACCAGCTGATGTCATCGTCCTTCATGGCGAGAGATATGCATATACCTTTTCTGGGGATGTATGGTGCATGTTCGACGATGACTGAATCGATGATACTGGGTTCTGTGCTTGTAGACGGCAGGTACAGCGATAATGTGATTGCCGGCGCATCGAGTCATTACTGCACTGCTGAGAGGCAGTTCAGGATGCCGCTCGAACATGGCAATCAGAGGCCGCCGTCTGCTCAGTGGACGGCGACAGCTGCAGGCGCGGTACTCCTTGCTTCGGCAGACAGCGACAGGAGGATGAGTTCGGGTGAGAATGGCAGGATAAGCAGGATCAGACGTATACGTGTGGAAAGCGGTACGATCGGAAAAGTCATTGATGCAGGCGTGAAAGATGCCAATCAGATGGGGAGTGCTATGGCGCCGGCAGCTGTAGATACACTTTTAAATCATCTTCAGGATACGGGCAGAACTCTGGACTATTATGACGCAGTATTTACCGGCGACCTGGGATTCATAGGAAAAAGCATAGTCGAAGACCTGCTTGTCGATGCAGGCTTTGAAAAAGCTTTGATAGATGCTGTGTATGATGACTGCGGCACGATGATATATGAAAAGGATCAGGACGTTCACAGCGGCGGCAGCGGCTGTGGATGTTCAGCATCTCTCTTTGCCGGCTATGTATGCGGGAAGCTCAGAAAAGGAGAATTCCACAAAGTACTGATCATGTCCACGGGCGCACTTTTATCTACGATAAGCCCGTTTCAGGGCGAGTCGATCCCGGGAATAGCCCATGCGGTTTCATTAGAGGCAGAGTGAGATACATGCGCCATATATGCAGGAAAGGGAGTGGAGTATTGAAATGGATTATATATATGCGTTCATAACGGGAGGTGCGATATGCGTCGTGGGACAGCTGCTGATGGATGCGACGAGGCTTACGGCGCCGAGAGTGCTGGTGCTGCTGGTCTGTGCCGGAGCTGTGCTGCAGGCTTTCGGACTGTATGAATATCTGGTCCGGTTCGCGGGGACTGGTGCCAGAGTACCGCTGCCGGGGTTTGGGTACAATCTTGTCAAAGGTGCTGTTGAAGGCGCGGAAAAAGGGCTTTTCGAGGCTGTGACAGGAGGATTGAAAGCGGCGGCAGGGGGAATAACTGTGGCGATAGGCTGGGGATATCTTATCGCAGTGATATTCAATCCCAGGTCGGTAAGATGATCATATATAAAAAACAGTGACTGACAGAATGTGCGATATGTTACATCTGTCGGTCACTGTTTTTGTCATTATTCAGAACTCAGATCGGCGGAGCCGGTCATGGCTATGAGATATATCCTACCACCGGTTGTTATTTTCACTGCTTGAAGACTCACTGGCTGATGAAGGTGTCGTCGATGATGATTCTTGACTGCTGGACGGTTCTTCGCTGCTCGATGGCTGAGTAGTAGATTCGCCCTGAGTTGCGGAAGGAGTAAGTCCTGTCTTGGAATACGTTCCATTGGTGTAATATTCACCGCCGGAGCTTATTACATTGCTAGGCTTTTCTCTGAAAGAAGCTCTAGGAATGTCAGCGCAGACTCTTTCCATTATATTTGACCAGAAATTTGCGGACTGCGCACTGCCTGCAGTAAGGTCTATGTTGACGTCATTACCCATCCATAACGCTGCAGAATACTGCGGTGTAAAACCTGCGAACCATGCATCGTAGTTGTTATCGGTAGTACCGGTCTTACCTCCCACTGGCTGTGAACTGATATTGGCGTTGCTTGCGATACCCTGTGTTACTACAGTGTGGAGTATGTCAGTCATTATCCATGCCACGCCCTCGTTATATACCTGTTCGCCTTCAGATGATTTTTCGAAGAGGATCTCATCTTTTGAATTGAGGACTTTAGTATATGAAATAGGGTTTTTGTAAACTCCTCCGTTAGGGAATGTAGCATATGCTGCAGTGAGCTCGAGAGGGGAGATACCCTGTGTCATACCGCCCAGAGCAAGAGCAGCAGGATTCAGATCGTTTACTTCACCTTCATCGTCCACTGTTGTGATGCCGACTTTCTTCAGCATAGACGCCGAATAATCAGGTCCGATCTGCAGATATATCTTTACAGCACAGACGTTTACTGACTGCTGAAGCGCCGTACGGAACGACATCTGACCTCTGTATCCGCTGTAGAAGTTCTTAGGCCATGTTCTGCCGTTGAACGTCAGAGGAGCGTCGTTGATGATGCTCCCGGCAGTTATGTATTTGCCCCAGTTGCTTCCGTCACTGTTGTCGAGGTTCATTGTCTTACCGTCTTTCTGGTATTCATAACTCATCTGGAGCGCAGGTCCGTATACGGCGATAGGCTTTACAGATGAACCGGGCTGTCTGGGGTTTGTAGCTCTGTTGAAAAGCTGTTTCCCTGATGTGCCGCGACCTCCGATCATAGCCTTGATCTCACCGGTCTCGTTTTCCATGATAACCATTGCAGCCTGCGGCTGTCTCGTTTTCTGTTTGAGGCTGTAGTTGCCGCTATTTACGATGTAGCTGTCACCGCTCTTTACGAAGAACTCAGGGTAGTCTGTGAAGAACTTGGCAGAAATGATGACATTCCCGTCACCGTCGACTGTCTTGTAGCCCTGAGGGATGGAAAGTGCACCGCTTTCTATGAAATAGAATGTTCCGTCTTCTCTCGTGTACATTCCCTTGAACTCTATACTTACGTCAGGTTTGTCGTTCACTTCTATCTCATAGATGTTGAGTCGTTTTCCGGCAAGTATCTTCATGCTGCCGTCGCTCTCCATAGTGTACTCGTCACTAGTCAGTGTGAATTCGTCGTTGCTGTTGAAATAGTGCGAGTAGTCGTAGAGAAGTATATCTCCGTTATCGTCGAGCAGGTCTCCGGAACTGTTCGTTCGGGCATATCCGATACCTGCGTAATTGCTGTCATCGCTGAATTCATCTTCGACGATGGACTGTATGTTGGAATCCATGGTCGTGTAGATCTTCAGGCCGCCTGAATATATCATATTCTGAGCATCAGAGCGATCGACACCGTATTCAGACACTATGTCGTCAGTGAGCTGATCGACTGCATAGTCTGTGAAGTAGGAAGTGAGACTTCCGCTGGACGATATGCCGAGCTTCATATGGTTCTTGAGGTCATCGTTCAGGCACTCGCTTTCCTGTTCAGCCGTTATGTATCCTGCATCTTTCATGTTGGCGAGAACTGAATCACGTCTGTCCTTTGAGATATCTCCGTTGTACAGATAAGTGACGGAATCTACACTTGTGAGTGCAGGCAGCGATGTGTTGCTGTTGTCGTAGTCTGCCTTGATCAGGGCATATGTGTCAGGCGACTGAGGCATGGCTGCGAGTGCTGCGCATTCAAGTGTGTCGAGTTCCGGCACATCTTTTGAAAAGTATGCCTGTGATGCGGCCTGTATGCCGTATGAGTTGAAGCCCAGATAGATCGTATTCAGATAGGCTTCCATTATTTCTTCTTTTGTAAGGTTTTTCTCAAGCACTATCGTGCAGTAAGCCTCTGAGATCTTTCTGCTCAGACTTCGCTGGCTCTTGATCTCAGACAGGTAGACGTTTCTCGCAAGCTGCTGAGTTACCGTACTTGTACCACTGATCTGACCGCCTCCGAACACACTGTCCTTGATCGCGCCGACCATTCTGATGAAGTTGAAGCCGTTGTGCGACCAGAACTTCTTGTCTTCTATGGAAACGACTGCGTTGACCATGTCTTCAGGGATATCGTCATATTTTACGATAGTTCTGTTGCCGTCGGAAAAATATAGATTCTCGATCTCGTTACCGTCAGAATCATACATCACTGATCTCTGTGAGAGCATCGAATAAATATCATCTGTATCGATCTTAGGTGCTGTAGTGAATACGATACCTACGTAAATACCAACAGCCATGATCAGTCCGATAATGATCAGGACTGCGGATTTCAGCACTATCGCAAGCTTGGTGTCGGCTGATTTCGAGCCGCCGCTTGCTCCTTTTTTAAGGAAAGATGCACGCTTTCCTGATCCTGCAGATGAAAGTCCTGCCTGCTGTCTGCTCTGTGCAGAAGCAGTACCGTCAGTGTGCCTGCTCTTTCTGCGTGAATTGAAATTGTCTCTGCTGCTTCGTGATGCTCTGCTCCTGCCTGCGACACTGCCTTTCGTATGATCGGTGCCGGCATTGTCTGCGCGGCTGTGACGATCCTGCTCTGCCGATGACTGAGGCTGATCAAACTGAGCGAAAAACTCGTTTATATCATCGTTTTGGTTGTTGTTATATTTATCAGACAAAATCTTTTCCTCCTAGTTTTTTGAATTGATCGACATAATTATACCATTAAAAAAATGAAAAGTAAAAGAAAATAGGCAAGTTTCACAGAGCCTTGACAAAAATAGTTTTATGGAATAAAATAGAAAAAAAGTAAAAATAATCAAATGACATGGAGCGACGTAACGAATGGACAAAAGGGAAGGAAAGAGAAAAAGAGCTGTTAGGAGACCGTTGCTGTACATAGCGTTTGCATTTGCTGCTCCTGCAGCTGCAGGGTATTACTGTGGGGCTAAAGTTCTGATATTGACTGCAGGAGCATGTATGCTGATAATGGCGCTCAACAGCAGGGGGTGTCGATTGCCTGCAGTACTTTGCATAGTGCTGGTTTCATATCTGACAGGTACTGTGAATTTCATGCTGTACGATGCGGTGAAAGGTGCGCCGGTGCTCAGGGAGGGTGAAGTTTATGAAATGACGGGAAAAACGATACAGATAGATCATAAAGAGATGAGTGACGGCACGTACAGGAATCAGTACAGGGTCAGGATCTGCAGTTTAGGCGGGAATGTCATGCCGTCTCGTGACGTATTGGTGGTCAGATATGCTGAGAATGCAGATTATGGTACGGTGCCGGGCGATATCGTAAACATCGAGGGGACTGCTGAACGCCCTTCGCAGAGGAGAAATCCCGGCTGTTTCGATTATTCGCTGTATCTGAGATCAGCAGGAATCAATGATGTAATAAAAGCCGACAAAGTGGAGGTGACGGATGGAAAGGGGAAACACACGGCCGCCGGGCGGCTGTATGTGTTCAGAGAAACGTTTCTTTCAAGGCTTGAACAGAAGGCGGGACGTGATGCATCATCGATGATGGGCGCGATACTGTTTGGCGAAAAAGACGAGATGGATGAGGATGTCCTTGAGGAATTCCAGAAGAACGGTACGGCGCATGTGCTGGCGGTAAGCGGACTGCATATAGGGATCATCTATGCTGTGATATCGAAACTGTGGAGATGGAAAAAGGGCAGACTGCATTTTGCTGCGACGATGACGTTTTTTTGCGGCTATGCAGTGCTCGCATCATTTTCTCCGTCGGTGACGAGAGCAGTGTTCATGATAGGATTGCATCAGTTCGCGACGCTGACGAACCGAAGATATGATCTGTATTCGGCAGCATTCTGCACTGCAGTGGTTATGATGCTGAGAAATCCTATGTGCATTTTCAATACAGGGTTTCAGATGTCGTTTCTCGCAGTGCTGACTATGATGATGGTAATGCCTGCAGCTGAAAGAATATATAAAGGTATATTCACGGCAAGCATTTCGGTACAGGCGGGACTGATGCCGTACGTTGCATATGTATTCAATTATCTGTCTCCGGGGGCATTGTTCGTGAACGTGCCTGTGATATTTCTGACCGGTATCATAGTGCCGGTAGGGCTGTGTGCCATGGGCTTTTCCGTATTGTCAGACGGGATGTTTTCTGTCGCATCTGCCGCAGCAGCGGGGCTTTGCAGGATGATGACTGTGCTCAATCATGTTTCTGCTGAGGACGGTATAACGGTTTTTGAAGTGACATCTCCCGGAAAGGGCACGCTTGCTTTTTACTACCTGTCACTGATGGTATTTCTTTTGGAAGAAGGACGGCTGGCGATAAAAAGAAGGGGCGGGAAAAAGATGATACCTTTGATGCTGTCTGCAGTGCTGGCCGTTTCGTTTTCGTTTGGGAAAATATGCAGCAGCGGTTTTGAGCAGGCGGACCTGACTTTTGTAGATGTGGGGCAGGGTGACTGCATACATTTCAGAACAGAGGACGGCGGAAACTATTTTGTCGATGGAGGCGGCAGTATAAATTTTAATGTAGGGAAAAAAGTACTGAAGCCATATCTGCTGAAAAACGGAGTGAAAAAACTGGATGGCGCTTTTGTGACGCATCTGCATACCGACCATTATAAAGGTATTGCGGAGCTTTGCAGAGAAGGAATGGTCAAACGGCTTTACCTTTATGAGGGCAACCGCCCGAGAGAAAAAGAGATACTGCGTGAGACAGGACTTGGATCTGAAGCACTGACGTATCTGTATAAAGGGCAGACTGTACAGCTGTCAGCCGAGACGAGCGTGAAGGTCCTGTGGCCTGATAGAAAAACAGAGAGAACATATGAGAAAATGCTGCAGCGAGAAGAAGATGAGAATCAGTCGAGCCTGATCATGAAGATCTGTATGCAGGATGCGAGCGTGATAGCTACGGGAGATGTGGATGCGGATTGTCTTCAGAAGATCGGAGATGCGTGGCGGAGCGACATACGCTGTGATATACTGAAAGTTGCCCACCATGGCAGCCGGTACAGCTACAGCGAGGAGTTCACGAAGCAGGTATCACCTTCGTATGCTGTATTTCAGGTCGGAAAGAATAATTTCGGGCACCCTGACAACGGAGTTGTTGAAAACTACCGGCAAAACGGTATAATGATATACAGAAATGATGAAGACGGAGCTGTCGGCTTTGCCTTTTCATATGATGGGAAGGCAGAGGTGATGACGATGGCAGGGCAGTGATAAAGAGGAAAGGCGACTGATGGCAGCGGAGCGTTACAGAGAAAAGGAACATGCATTCATAACTATAGGCAAAGATATAAAGGCGGGGAGGATACCGAATCTCGTGCTTCTGTACGGCAGAGAGGAATACCTTATAAGATGGTATACTGATGCGCTGATAAGAAAATATGTGTCAGAAGCATGCAAGGCCATAGATCTCGTCGTGCTTGAGGGCGAGGATGCGTCGGCGGGAAAGATAATAGAAAGCCTGGAGACAGTCAGTTTGATGTCAGAGAGAAAGGTGGTGCTGCTTCAGGATTTTGCACCTGCGATGGGGCACGATCTGAAAAGCATGCCTGCTGACGATCTGAAAATGCTGATCGAATATTTTTCGGACATACCTGAAGAAAGCCTGCTGCTGATAACAGCTCCTGAGCAGGGTGAAAAGAAAAGCGGAAAGAACAAGATCAGGACGGCTGTGGAGAAGAACGGTAAGGTATATGATTTTCAGCCGCTCAAAGATGCTCAGTTGAAGAGCTTCATCGAAAAACGATTCAGGGCTGCAGGGAAGAGCTATACATCATCGGTGATAAATCTGATAATGTCGGAGAGCGGGTACGGCAATAAATCCATCGAATACAGCCTGTACAATCTGGAAAACGATCTGAAAAAGATAATAGCGCACAGCGGAGCGGCACCGGAGATAACAGCCGCAGACGTAAGCGATATAATAGCTGCGAATCCGGAAAACAATGTGTTCGCGATGCTCGACGCGATCGGCAGGAACAGAAAGGATGAAGCTTTCAGGCTTCTGCACAACCTGCTCAATATGGGAAGCAGCGTGTTCCAGCTTCTGAGCCTGATCACAGGTCAGCTGGAGCTTATCCTGTCAGTCAAGGAGATGAAAGATGAAGGTGTTCCTCCCGGCAGTATCCATAAAAAGCTCGGTATGCACGAATTCAGAGTGAAAAAGGCAATGTCTGTCACAGGGCTTTATTCCATGGCAGATCTGAGAAACGCGCTGTCTGCCGCATATGAGGTAGATGAAAATATAAAGACAGGGCTTATGGAAGACTCGCTCGCACTGGAGTTTTTCATAGCTAAGCTGTAGGGAAAGTCAGGAAATGTATGAAGATATCCATTCAGTTTCAAAGATACGCGGGAAACGTATTTCATCTGAAATTGTTATAAAAATCATAATCGTTTTATAGTGACGTTGTTGTGCTATATGTTGCGCGGCAATGGTATTTTTGCTATAATGAAAACGTTCGAATTTTGTGTAAATATTATAATATGTTATTGTGTATCGTGTAAGTGTATTTTAGGAGGAACTAACATGAGCGAAAATTGTTGTAGCTGCGGTTGTTCTCAGAGCAGAGAAGAGCAGTTCAGGGAGCTTGCTCCTGTGCTGGAACAATACGCAAAAGTGCCGGGCAGTCTGATCACTATCCTGCAGAAGACTCAGGATATCTACGGATATCTGTCAGTGGATGCGATAAACTATATATCTGAAGTAACAGGTATAAAGCCTGCGAAGATCTATGGTGTGGCGACTTTTTATGCGCAGTTCAGACTTAAGCCTGTAGGTAGATATCTGATCATGCTGTGTCAGGGTACCGCATGTCACGTAAACGGTTCGGAGATGATCGAAGAGGCTGTGTGCGAATATCTTGAGATCAAGGACGGAGAAACTACCGAAGACGGTATTTTCACGCTGAACAATGTGGCATGTCTCGGATGCTGTTCTCTGGCGCCTGTAATGATGATAAAGAGTTCAGAAGGCGATGAGACATACGGAAATCTCACAAAAGATTCTGTAAAGAAGATCCTTGCTGAGATCAGAGAAAGGGCATAGGAGGTAGCGGAATGAAAGTAGTAATCGGACAGGGAAGCTGCGGCGTGGCTACAGGAGCCAGGAAAACAGCGGCTGAATTCGAGAAACAGATAGCAGATAAGAATTTAGATATAAATGTCGGGATCACGGGATGCGTGGGAACATGTTATCTTGAACCGATCGTAGACATATATGATGATAACGGCGAAATGACAAGATACGTCAAGGTGCAGCCGGAAAAAGTCGAAAAAATCGTTGAGGAACACCTCGTCAACCACAAGGTGGCAGAGGAATATGCGATCTCTGATGAAGACAAGCAGTTTGTCGGCAGGCAGCAGAGAGTCGTTCTCAGAAACTGCGGTGTGATAAATCCTGAGGATATAGAGGAATACGTTGCCGCGGACGGATACAAGGCTATAGAAAAAGTGCTTTCTTCTATGACACCGGACGAAGTAATAGAAGAAATAAAAATATCAGGACTCAGAGGCAGAGGCGGTGCAGGCTTCCCTACATGGTTCAAGTGGAACGCTGCAAAACAGAGCCCCGGAAACGAAAAGTATCTCGTGTGCAATGCTGACGAGGGAGATCCGGGTGCGTTCATGGACAGATCAGTGCTCGAAGGAGACCCGCATTCACTGCTTGAAGGAATGATCATAGGCGGTTATGCGATGGGAGCGAACCATGGCGTGATCTACTGCCGCGCAGAGTATCCGCTTGCGATCAAAAGACTTGAGATCGCCATGGCTCAGGCAAGAGAGAAAGGATTCCTCGGAAAGAACATATTCGGATCGGGCTTTGACTTCGATATCTACATCAAAGCCGGTGCGGGCGCATTCGTGTGCGGTGAAGAGACTGCACTGATAGCTTCGCTGGAAGGTGAGAGAGGTATGCCTAGACTCAAGCCGCCGTTCCCGGCAGCAAAGGGATTCTGGCAGAAGCCTACAGATATAAACAACGTTGAGACACTGGCAAACGTTCCGTGGATCATCTTCAACGGCGGCGCTGCATTCGGCGCGATGGGGAC
The DNA here is from genome assembly GCA_934247125.1 of uncultured Clostridia bacterium. Taxonomy (GTDB): domain Bacteria; phylum Bacillota; class Clostridia; order Peptostreptococcales; family Anaerovoracaceae; genus Lentihominibacter. The sequence continues at coordinate 2,919 of CAKQIZ010000029.1, read as the reverse complement.
CGAAAAGAGTAAAGGTACTAAGGTATTCGCTCTCGCAGGAAAGATCAAGAAGGGCGGACTTGTCGAAGTGCCTATGGGACTCACGCTCAACGAAGTAATCTTCGGTATAGGTGGAGGGATCAAGAAGGACAGGCAGTTCAAGGCAGTTCAGATGGGAGGCCCGTCAGGAGGATGTATCCCTGCAGATCTGATCGAAACGCCTGTAACTTATGAAGATATAAACAAGACAGGCGCTATCGTAGGATCCGGCGGTATGATCGTAATGGACGAGGATACATGCATGGTAGACATGGCGAGGTACTTCCTCAACTTTACAAGAGATGAATCATGCGGAAAGTGCAACTACTGCAGGATAGGAACAAAGAGGATGCTGGAGATCCTCGAAAGGATCACGGAAGGTAAGGGAAAAGACGGAGACATCGAGCTTCTGGAAGAGCTTGCAATGAAGATAAAGGACGGTTCGATGTGCGGACTCGGTCAGACTGCGCCTAATCCTGTGCTGACTACGATAAAGTACTTCAGGAACGAATACGAGGATCATATCTACAACAAGAAATGTACTGCAGCATCATGCAAAGCGCTCGTTACATATACGATCACGGATGCATGCAAAGGCTGTACATTATGTTCGAAGAAATGTCCTGTCGGAGCTATTTCCGGCAGTGTAAAGGAAAAACATGTCATAGATCAGGACAAATGCATCAAGTGCGGCAAGTGTCTTGAAACATGCAAGTTCGGAGCTATAGAGAAGAAATAAGGGAGGAGGAAAAGAAAAATGAACAAGTTCAGACTTAATATAAATGGCAAAGAAGTTACAGGATTCCCTGGTCAGACTATTCTTGAAGTTGCCAGAGAAAATGACATTTTCATTCCAACTCTCTGCTTCGATGAAAGAACCAGGATATACGGCTCGTGCGGTCTTTGCATGTGCGAGATGGAGGGCAACCCTAAGCTGTGGAAGGCATGCGCGACTGAGATCGCTCCGGGAATGGTGATCCGTACGGATACAGAGAGGGTCATCGAGTCGAGAAAGACGAACCTGGAGCTGCTGCTTTCTAACCACCAGGGAGACTGCAGACCGCCTTGCGTGCTGGCATGTCCTGCACAGACAGACTGTCAGGGATATGTAGGACTGATCGCCAACGGAGAGTATGAAGCGGCCCTCGAGCTGGTGAAGGACAAGATACCTCTCCCGGCATCACTGGGAAGAGTATGCCCGCATCCTTGTGAAAACGAGTGCAGGAGAGGTCTCATAGACGAGCCTGTTTCGATACAGTGGCTCAAGCGTTTCGTCGCTGATCAGGATCTTGCAGACGCAGACGTGTTCATCCCTGAGTGCGGCCCGGATACAGGCAAGAGAGTAGCGATCATAGGCGGCGGCCCTATGGGTCTGTCGGCAGCGTACTTCCTCAGACAGATGGGTCACGAGGTGACGATATTCGAAGCGATGCCTAAGGCAGGCGGTATGCTGAGATACGGTATCCCTGAGTACAGACTGCCAAAGGCTGTGCTTGACGAGGAGATTTTCACCATCCAGAGAATGGGTGTGGAAATAGTGACAGATACCAGGATCGGCAAGGATATCCCGTTCGAAACAGTTAAAGAAGACTTTGACGCAGTGCTGCTCGGCATAGGAGCATGGATCTCGACAGGTGTCGGATGCAAGGGCGAGGATGCTGCAGGAGTCATCGGCGGTATCGACTTCCTCAGAAAAGTGGTGAGAAACGAAGAAATCGAGCTTGGAGAGAAAGTAGCGATCGTCGGCGGCGGAAACACTGCCATGGACGCATGCAGAACTGCCGTAAGACTCGGAGCAAAGGAAGTCTACAACATTTACAGAAGAACTAAGGATGAAATGCCTGCTGACATGGTCGAGATCGAAGAGGCTGAAGAAGAAGGCGTTATCTTCAAAAACCTTACAAACCCTCTGGAAGTAGTCAAGGACGAAAACGGACATGTAAAAGAAGTAGTGCTGCAGGTGATGGAGCTCGGCGAACCTGACGAATCAGGCAGAAGAAGACCGATCCCTGTAGAAGGAAAGACAGAAACGATAGCGATCGACACTATGATACTGGCTATAGGACAGGCTGTAGACGCATCGATATTCGAATGCGACAAGACGAGAAAGAACGCGATCGCATACGATAAAGAAACATTCATGACAAGCATACCCGGCGTATTTGCAGGAGGAGACTGCGGTAATGACAAGATATCGATCGCAGTTGAAGCTATCGCAGATGCGAGAAAGGTTGCGGACAGCATAGATGCATACCTCGACGGCGAAGTGATCAGATATGAGAAACCGTTCTTTGTTGAGAGAGACGATATAACGGAAATGACTTTCGAAGACAGAGAAAGGCTGTGCAGACCTGAAATGCCTCAGCTCAGTGCAGAAGAGCGCAAGGGCAATTTCAGCGAAGTCATACCGGATGGATACACTGCGGAGCAGGCAGAGGCAGAGGCTATGAGATGCCTCGAGTGCGGATGCCACGACTACTTCGAGTGCAAGCTGATAGATTTCGCACATCAGTACGACGTTCATCCTGAGAGACTTGCAGGCGACAAGAACCTCGTGGAATACGAGGATGCCCACCCGTTCATAGTGAGAGATCCTAACAAGTGCATACTCTGCGGTCTTTGCGTGAGAGTCTGCGACGAAGTGATGGGCATAGGCGCTTTAGGCCTCGTGAACAGAGGATTCGACACTGTCGTGAAGCCGAACCTCGAAAAACCGCTCATCGAATCGGGATGTGTCTCATGCGGACAGTGCGTGAGCGTATGCCCTACAGGTGCGCTGCAGGAAAGAACTACAATGATAAAGGAAACTCCTGTTGCAGCGGTGGAGACGGACACGACATGCTCGTACTGTTCGGTAGGATGCAGCCTCAAGCTGGAATCATATGCTGACATGCTGATAAA
>CAKQIZ010000028.1 GCA_934247125.1 uncultured Clostridia bacterium | reverse complement strand
CATTCATCATCAAAGTAATACGCTCCATTGCCTGTATTCACCTGCTGTCCTCTCGCTACTGCTCCGCCTGCAATAACATAATATTTCTCTCCATTCCACTCTACGAACCCGGCACTGGTCTTTATCCTCCCACTCTCTTCATCCGCATAATACCATATACCTTCGATTTCTACAAATCCATATTGCAAAAAGCCAGAGCTATCAAAATAGTAATATTGACCCTCTATATTACAAAATCCATATGAAAATTCCCCCTTAGAGTCAATATACTGTTTTCCCTGTTCCGTCTCAATCCAGCCAACATCTTTTGTATTTTCATTTGCAAGTAATGAATCTTTATAATCCGTATTGTCTTCACAACAATTCTCATCTTCTTTTATAAAATCACCTTCATAACTATCATGAAGATATATAGAACCTTCACCTTCATCTTTAGGTACTTCTGTTTCTTGATCAATTGTCTGATTATTATTATCTGATATCCCAGCTCCTTCTATGAGCTCGCCATATACATTAATGTTACAACATAGTACTAAACTTAAAAAAAACAAAAACATCAATGATCTTCTTACAAATATTTTCATCTGTTCCTCCAAATTATCTTTAACTAACATCAATATATTTTTTAAAAATCCTCATAAAAAATTTATTTACAAATGGAATAAATGTTCCTATAGCTATAGTAATAAAAAAAATAACATACGCATTATAATCTCTCAACATATATGCAATCCCATACTGAGCGCAATATATTAAAGTGCTTGCCTTTCTAAACTCTTTACCACTTTCTATAATACAAGAAGGTATTTTACTAGATTGTAAATCCAATATATAACATAAGATACTAACTGTAATATATGGTAAAGTGAAATACATACTAGAATCTTCATAGGCAGGTATCATCGACTTTACAACGAATACTTCGATACAAAAAAACAGGTAACTAATTATTACCCAAATACGCATATTAACACGATTAAAGCTATTTATTTGATCTAAATATTCATAACAGATTGCACCAATAGCCACAAACAACGGTGCAAAAAAAACTCCATTTCTTGTTGTTAAAAATACATCTAAATATTCTTGTAAAAAAGCAAACCTAAAAATTGTATTATAGCTATTGCCTAATGTTCCAACAAAATATAGAACCAATGATATTAATGTATAAATATATAGCTTTTTTTTAGATTGTGAAAAACTTAGCATTGAAATACAACCTAACAGTACTGCAGGCAAATACCACAAATACGCAGGCGCACATAATATGTACTCTTTAATCAACGAACTATATGATTGTATTCCACGATTATACACCATCAAAATAAAATATAATCCACCCCATAGCAAATATAATTTTCCTATACGAAAGATACATTTTTTCGCAACTGTTTTCCAGTTCCTTTGTTTTGCATTCATATAACAAAAAAATCCAGAAAATGAAAAAAACAAAGGAACTCCTAGCCTAGATATATATTGCTGTATAAAATGTATTATTGAATTATTAAATGGTAAATGCAGTAATACTATAAAACATGAAATTACCCATTTAGCAATGTCTATATTAATAAATTCTTTTTTCACAAACCCCACTCCCTAGCATTTTGTATTCCACTTTAAAGATCTGTTTTTAAAGAATATTTGTAATAATTATATGCATCTCTGCACATTTCCTCTAAATCCAACTCTGCTTTCCACTTTAAATTCTTTTCTGCTTTCAATACACCTGCATAACAGGAAGCCACATCACCATCCCGCCTTTTTCCAACCGTGTAATTTATCTTCACACCGTTCACCTTTTCAAATGTTTCTATAATTTCTAAAACACTATATCCCCTACCAGTTCCTAAATTGAAAACGCTAACCCCATTATGCATCTTCATTAAATACTCAATTCCTTTAACATGTGCTTTAGCTAAATCAACAACATGTATATAATCTCTGACGCCTGTCCCATCATATGTATCATAATCATCTCCAAAAATAGTTAAAACTTGCCTATTTTCGTTTTTTAAACTTCTTAAAATACATGGCATCAAATTTGTAGGCACTCCTGTCGGATCTTCACCTAATACTCCACTAATATGTGCACCTACAGGGTTAAAGTACCTAAAAATACAAATACTCCATTCAGAATCTGATGAAAATGTATCTTTTAATATTTTCTCATCGAAATATTTACTTGTTGCATATGGATTAGTTGTATTTCCAATCTCCGCCTCTTCACCAATAGGCATTTCATCTTTTTTCCCATACACTGCTGCCGTACTACTAAAAATCAATTTTTTAACGCCTCTTTCATTCATAATTTCTAAAAGATTTATCAAAGTATTGACATTGTTCTTGTAATACGCTATTGGATCTGAAATGCTGTCACCAACAGATTTTGATGCTGCAAAATCAATTACAAAATCTATGCTGTTTTCTAAAAAAACTTTTTTTAGAAAACAGTAATCCAAAATATCTCCCTCATAAAAAACAATTTTCTTTTCTGTTATCTTATAAATTTCGTCCAACACTTTTCTTCTGCTATTGGAAAAATTATCAATCCCTATAACGTTATAATTTGCTTCAAGTAATTCTACACATGTATGGCTACCTATATACCCACAACAGCCAGTGACTAATATATTCACACCGCTCATAATCATCCTCACTCATTTATTTTATAAACAACTTATTGTATGCAACAACAGTTAATGCGACCGCCTTACTATTGAAATCACTTTTATCATTATATAACGAATATAATTTACTTTTAATTTCTTGCGTAAAATCACACTTTTCAATTTCCATATAAAAATAATTATCCATATATGGGATCAAGTCCCCATTCACTTTTAACCAAAACTTTACAGGATTCATATTATTAGGCAAAGGTTTTCCTTGTAATAAACTCCAACCTTTCTTAAAATACAGTAATAAGCGATACTTTAATTTGCTAATCTTTGAACTATTATTTATAGGTTTTAATCCTGTTGCTGCATACTGAATTTGTGCAGCTGATGGATATTTATGCAAAAACCATTTAAATAAGACTCTTTCCTTTACACGCATTTCCCACGGAATGGATAAATAGCTCTTTAAAAAATCTTTATCTCCAAAAGGTGTTACTGGCTCTATAAAGTTTTGTCTTATTAAAAAAGTGCTCAACCCAGCCATCATACCCCTTGTATATAGCCAAAATGTATCATTATTTTTAAATTTATTAATATATGTCGAATATGAATTCTTTTTGTCAATACCATTTAACTTGGACGCTCTATATTTATCAACCTCTATAGTTGGCTTTGATAAACCGTTTTCCGTAAGCATACTTCCATCATAAATATCTCCTAAAACTCCAGTCAACTCCATTCCCAAAATACGATTATCTAACACTTCCAGAAAATCTTTTCCACCTGTTATTCCATAATAATACGACACTCCACTATTCATGAATACTAGTTCATCGATTTCCTTTATACACGCTCCATTATCCAAAATTTTATGATATAATTCAAAATTCAATTTCTTAGCAATTGTTTTTGCAATTTTCTCCTCGTGGCTATCGCTCTGACTGTATGTAATCATGATACTATTATCATAACCTAGGCGTTTCATGGTATAACAAATAATTCTACTATCTAGTCCACCGCTTATATCTAACAAATTTTTATAACCATACTCTGAGTTTTTATCTGCAATTCTTTTAATCGCTTTGCAAAATGCTGAATCAAGGGACTCTATAGCTTCTTCTAAAGTTGTTGTCTTTTCTTTAAATTCTGCAATATAATATTGCCTATTTATACATACATTATCAGCAATAACTAAATATTCACCTGGATACAATCTTTTTATACTTTTTATACCAGTGCTGTTGTCAATAAAGTATCCGAAATCTAATAGACAACTAACTCCGTGTATATCTACATCTCTATCTATACCTACTAATCTCATATATTCCGATATATAATTCAACTGTGAGCCTATTATGTATTCATTATTATTATAATAATAAAATACAGCTCTGTCTCCCAATGGATTCGTAAATACAACCCACTTATTTTCCTTTTTATAATAAAGAGCTCCTGAACAATGCCCATTTATTTTTTCAAAAAAATTGTCCTCATTTTCAGCAATACTCAACAATGCATCTTTTATGCTACTTGTATTGGTATCTCTAAGCAACTGTTCGGTATCAAAAATAACCCCATCAGTTACTAGTATATATTTATCATTCTCGAAAAAAATTTTATCATTAATAAACGCGTTTAATACATTACGTTTAACCGTTATATTTTCAAATCGCATTTCATCTCTGATACACTTCTCCTGACAATAATTGTTAAGTGTAAATGAATTTTTAGATTCTATGTTAGTTATAAAAAAACCCGGCATGCTTATTCCTTTCTAATCAAATACAAATAATATATCGTTGATACCAAACTTGATATTAAAATCACCAAAAAAGTTGTAATAGCTGCTCCCATAGAATAAAACTTCGGTATTAAAATCAAGTCACCAATTATATTAATAATACCACAAAGTATGTTAACAAATAAATTAAATTTAAGTTTTCTTTGTGTAACTAATAAATTACCCGAGATAACCCTAAAAGTACCTGAAAAGAAGTACCCCATGGACAAAATTCTAAAGCACATCACACAATCCAGATATTTCTTTCCATATACAAGAATAATTATTGGTTTAGCAAAAACACATAAAACTAATGCAATTATTAAATTTAACACAACTAACCATTTTAACAATTGATAATAATGACTCCTACACCAATCTTTATCCAAGCGATTTGCTGCAAAATAAGGGTATATATATGTGACAATCGCCATAGGTATAAAAATGCATGCATTTGGGATAACTGTTGCTACCTTATATGATGCTATCAACTCTTCATTTGTTATTATTATGCCTAGAAAAAAAATGTCCAATAGATATAATAGCTCTGAAATTCCATTATTAGACATACTTATTATGGAAATTTTCCACAAAGTTTTTTTTCTCGTGTCATCTAAGTTTCCGTTTTTCAAGTATATAGGAGCTTTGAAAACAATTAACAATACCAGTGCAGTTAATATGTATGCAATATAACGGCATATGATTAATCCTTTTGCAGCATATAAATACGCTCCTAAAATAGAAAATATCATTAACAATACTGTATTTATAATTGTACCATATGAATATTCTCTATTTTTAAAGTCACTTCTTAAATATATTTGCTGAAACTCAAAAATAATTAAAAGGATAGGATTCAAAGACATCAAAACTAAAAGTTCTTTAGATCCATCAATTGGTAATTCAAATATTAGCGCACCTAATAGAATTAATACAGTTAATACAATGTTAACCCTTATACCCCATATGCATCCATATTTATAAATTTGTTCCTTTTCACTTTTGTTGCGTTCTTCACTACACAATTGGAATGTTCCAGTTACTAAACCAAATCCAGAAACTAATAATACAAAAGATATACAATTCAATGCATATGTGTATGCCCCAAACTCTACCTTTGAAATAATCCTAATTACAATTATATTACTAAAAAAAGCTATAATTTTATTAATTACCGATGCTGAAAAAATATGAAAAAAACCCGTCTTTAACAATTTTCCAAAATTCCCACTAAAAATTCTTTTCATAATATCAAAGATACCCTTTCTTTTTTGACATATTTACACTGCAATCACTTTTAAGAGAAAATAAAATTATATAATACATATATATTAATGGGTTAGTAAAAATAAAGTACATCGAAAAAAGCATAACAAATATCGAAATCGACCCTATTACTTCAATCGCAAATAAACTTTCATTCGTCCAGTTAGTAAATCTACATAGTAACTTTATCGCACTAATACCAGCAAACAGCATAATTGATATAAAACCTATTGTCGGAATGATTCCCATAGAATACCAAATTTGCAGAATACCATTATGCACATACATTGGCTTATTAAAGTATGTAACTCCCTTCACCAATTCTGTATCATGCCCGAAACAATTTAAAGAATGTATTGTTTCCTTCCAAATATCTGTTCTCCCCGCTGTAAAATTATCATTGTTTTTAATTCCTTTTAAATTTTTATCTATTATATTATCTGTCGTATCATTAAAATAAAATGTAATATCATAATCAAACATTTTACTAATGCTTATCTTCTCCCCTTTGTAAAGACTCCTTTCTAAATCAGCCAGTCCAGGTGTTATATTCAATAATATAAACATTGTAATATAAACTGTAGCTGCTATCCCTATTATTACTTTTAGTATTTTTACAAATGAAATCTTTTTAGACTTAATCCAATAAATCGCTTCTATTGTAATTATGCAAAGAACAGCAAACGTTGAAGTTCTTGAACCTGATATATAACAAAATGAAATCGCTAAAAAAACAGCTATATATACTATTTTCCCTCCATTTTTACATTTTATTAAATATATTCCTGAAATTATAGTTTCTACGCAAAAAAGCCCCAACAAATTAGGGTCTCCAAAAACTGAAGCATATTGTGTTTCTACAATAGGCTTAAATAAAAAAGAGCATATAGATATAACCAAGAAAAGCAGTACTGAACATTTTGAAAACGGCAAAATCACCTCATTCAAATTTGCATTATTAAAAGCTATTGTTCCTGCAGGCAATAAAAATAAATAAACTATGCCATAAAAAAAATATCCCGCTACTCCATTCACTTCTCCTGCAATTATAGAACCTATTCCTAAAATATATAAGCAAATCAAAACAAGCTTATCTTCTTTTTTATATAGAATTTTATTTCCGTTGTTCTTTGTCACAAAAATTAACAATACTGCAAAAGAGATCGCATAGATTATGTTTCTACTTCGAAACGAAAAATTATATATATCACAATTTAAGATATATACACAAATAATACATACAAAACTAATCAATATGCACGCTTTTTTAATTTTTACAGATAGCTTTTCACTGTATTTTTGAATGCTATTGAAAATTAATCCATATAATTTTTGATAAAAACTAAACACTATTCGCATACCTCTTTATAAAACCTAAGATAATTTTTCTCTGCATTAAAAAACAATTCCCATGTCTTTCTTGCATTATTGCAATAATTGTACTTCGAAAATTCATCCATGTTTATGAAATATAAAATAAGCTTACTTAATTCGTCAATAGAAAAGTCTTTGCTTAATAATTTTCCATTATATCCATCACGGACAATTTCGCTTGTTCCCCCCACATCAGTTGCAATAACAGGTATTCCAAAAGACATTGCTTCCATTATCGATACTGGTACTCCTTCATATTCACTAACATTAATAAACAAATCTATATCCATACATTTGTAAGCTTTCATTAATTCTTCATTTGGTATAGCCCCTTTGAAAGTATAGTCTATATTATGCCTTAACATTTCTTTTGCCATCTTCTTCAGACTCTCTGCACATTTACCATCCCCAAAATGAGTCCACCTAACAGGAACTTGTATTTGACTCAAAGCCTCAATAATCAAATGCACTCTTTTTAATTCAACTAAATTTGAACAGGAAACTATTTGAAATGCTCCTCTCTTATTTTTTATATTATATCCATGATCCATTGTTCCCAAATATGAAGCTTCCACCTTATTTTTTAAAAGTCCTTTATACATTGGATATGTATCAATAATATATTCCTCTCCATTTTTGCTAATCGGAAAAATTTTATCCGCATTCTCAAAAATAAGCTTTCTAAAAGCTAAATAATTTGTTTCCGACCTATATTCATATAAATCATATCCGTGACAGCGCGTAACAAATTTTGAGCCTGCATACTTTTTCTTAAGCATAGCACAGACAAAAGCATGAGTAGACATCCAATATGAGTAAAATGTAATTTTTTCATCTTTTTTTAACAAGTTCTTCAACTTATCTTCAACGAATTTATAACAATATATCCCATATCCATATACAGCGTACATACGCATTATATTTTTAAAGCTGAGTTTTTTATTCTTTATAATATTTTTCAATTCACTGTAACAGATTGGAGAAAACAGTCCTTGAAATGCATACATAAGTGTTCTTAAATTCATTTTTCGCTTTGGAACTTTGAACGCTGTATATTTAGTTTCATTTAATGCTGTTCTTGAGGGAGCTAATGCAAAAAATACCGAATCATCAGGCATATAATCCTTCTCCGAAAGTAAAAAAGGCTCCCCCTGAAACGGAAATCCAGAAGTTATTATCACTAACATTAAAACTCACCATTCATATCTATGCTTGCAAAATCCTTCAGTGGCAGCTTCACGGATTTGCCTGTCTTCTGGCTCTTGTATATTGAAAGTACCACTTCCAGAGCATTTCTTCCTGCAACTGCGTCTACATATGGCTTCCTGTCGTTTTCTATGGCATCTATGACATCTGCAAACAGGCTGGTGTGGCCGTTTCCGTATACATTGCTCGTCTCTTCCTTAAGGCCTTTGTTTTTGCTGTCCGCTTCTGTTTCATCTGCAAACTCCCAGACATCGATATTGTTTGTTGATGTTCCGCCAATTTTTACAGTTCCATTTTCTCCGAATATGTAAAGAGTCTCTTCAAGGTTCTTAGGGTAAACGTTGGTAGTGCCCTCTATCGTACCTATCGCACCGTTCTTGAACTTCACAACTGCCATTCCCACGTCTTCCGCTTCAAGATAATCATGGAACTGCTGTCTCGTTGCTCCGTATATTTCCTCTATCTCATCTCCCATCATCCATCTGAGAAGGTCGATACCATGTATGCACTGGTTCATCAGTGCTCCGCCATCCTGAGCCCACGTTCCTCTCCATGGAGCCTGAGTATAATAGCCCTCATTCCTGTTCCATCTTACATGGATCGAACCATGTGAAAGTTTGCCGAATCTGCCGCTTTCCACAGCCTGTCTCAGCTGCTGGATAGCAACATTGAATCTGTTCTGATGGCATGCCGATACCTTTACACCTTTTTCCTCGGAAAGCTTTATGATCTTGTCAGCATCTTCTATGCTCATTGCCATAGGCTTTTCGATTATCAGGTTCACGCCTTTTTCTATGCAGTATAAAGCTATCTCAGCATGTATCCCGCTCTCTGTAGCGATACTCACGAGTTCAGGCTTTATCTCTTCTATCATTTTTTTATAGTCTTCATATCGTTTTATCGAATCGTCGTTCTGTAAATCGTGTTTTGCAAGAAGCTCCTCCATTTTTTCCGGAAGAACATCGCATACTGCTGCGATCTCCAGCTTGTTGTTGACTGCTGCTTTCATATGATTTGTTGCAATCCTGCCGCAACCTATAAGTGCGTATTTCATAATAACTTTCCTTTCATACTATTATCTAAAAGTTTTTTGCTAATGCTTTTAGCCCTGTAATCCCAAGTGTTTACTCCAATGGCATCAATTGTATCTAATGTCTTTGCCTTAATTTCGTCAGGATTTTCATACAAATATTTAAACAATCGCATAATTGAAGACAAATCATAATCAATCGTCCAGCCATAAGAATCTTTTTCTACTCCCTCAGCAGCTCCAGTATTACGCGAGACAATCATTGGTGTACCATATCCAACTGTTTCCTTGCATTTTATTGGAGATGCTATATTTAAATATTCATTTGGTCGTAAAAGATATAAGCTTGCATCTGCTTGCTCATATAAATCAATTAATGCACTTCCCTTTCTATGAACTACTTTTACCCGATCACATAATAGATCCCTATATCTTTTTTTATTTTCATCCCATTGTTCTTTCGGCGTACATACTATCAATTCAACAAATTCACATTTTTGTACTGCTTCAAAAATAATACTAATATCATATGTTCCTTGAATCGAGCCTACATAAAATAACGATAACCTCGGCCGTGCAAAATGTTTATTTAATTTGTTAGCTATGACGCTTTCATTTTCTATACACCCGGGTGGCAAGATGCTTTTTTCAATATTAATGTCAACCACGTTCGCAAATTGTTCCGTTGGACAGAACAATACACTCACGTATTTTTGATACATTGTCAAATCTAAATAGTAAAGTGGTATTGTAATACATCTTTTATGGATAGGTACATTTTTTTTATATACTGGATATTTCCAATATATATCTCTATAAAATAAGCCCACTGGTATTTTGTATTTTTGACAAATTCTCCATAAATTGTAATCCATTATTGGGTGCACTGGCAAATGATTTTTTTCTGCTAACAAAGTCGGATCAGTTAACGACTCTGAATATAAAAAATCATATTTTACCCCAGATTTTATTCTATCAATTACCTTTTTAATTTTCTCTTTCCGTTCTTTACCATACCCCGTAATCTCATCCACATAATAACCAATATCTTTTAAAGCATTAAGCATCCTAAGTGGTCTTACTCCTGATCCTACTGGTTGTGAATCTATTGGATGTGGATAATGGTATATGCATCTACCTATATATGAATCCATCCTATTGTCTTTCCCCTTATTTTTCTTCAAGACCGTTATCCGATTCGGCATAGCTTCTTCCACACATGCTGCATGTTAATCCGTTCTTAAGAACTTCTCCACATTCACACACCCAGCCTATCCTCTTTGCCGGAACGCCTGCCATCAGAGCATGATCCGGAACGTCCTTTGTAACGACTGCGCCTGATGCTATCATCGACCATTTTCCAAGCGTATGTCCACATACTACAGTAGCATTAGCACCTACCGTAGCGCCAGTCTTCAGAAGTGTCTTCTTATATCCGGCACTGCCTTTTGGATACTTAGCTCTAGGCGTCAGATCATTTGTAAATACCATCGAAGGTCCGCAGAAAACGTGATCCTCCAGCTCCACGCCTTCATAAACCGAAACATTGTTCTGAAGTTTGCATCCGTTGCCGATCTTAACGTTATTCGAAACATTGACATTCTGACCTAATGAACACTTCTCACCTATTTCCGCACCTGTCTGTATATGGCAGAAATGCCATATCTTCGTTCCTTTTCCTATTTTGACGCCTTCATCTACATAACTTGATTCGTGTACGAAATACTCACCCATTACAGCACCTCTATATTTTCCCGATCAGCGATATCTTTCATTGCATTTCTGGTATCAAATATCGCAGCAGCATTTTGCTGTATCATATCATAGTCTATATTGGTGTGTGCTGCTGTGATCACTATGAGATCATATGATGAAATTATCTCTGCATCTATTTTTTCTATTCCATGGAAAATCTGTCCTTTGTCCTTGTATTCCGAGATCCATGGATCGTAAAAGTCAGTATCTGCACCATCTTCCTTGAGTTTTTCTATGACTCTTATAGCCGGGCTCTCTCTATAGTCATCGATATCATTCTTGTACGCTACTCCGAGCACAAGTACTTTCGACCCGTTCAGTGCTTTTTTATGTCTGTTGAGTATCGCCATGGATCTTTCCACGCAATACTCCGGCATCCTGTCATTGACCATCATGGAGCTTTCTATCATAGAAGTATGGAAACCATACTCGCGCGCTTTCCATGACAGATAATACGGATCCAGCGGTATGCAGTGCCCGCCAAGACCCGGACCCGGATAGAATGCCTGGAAACCGTAAGGCTTAGTCTTTGCAGCATCAACGACTTCCCAGTAATCTATGCCCATCCTGTTGCAGAGGATCGCCATTTCATTCGCAAGACCTATATTTATATTTCTGTAAGTATTCTCGAGTATCTTTTCCATCTCTGCGATAGCCGGCGATGAAACCTCGTAAACGTCTCCTTCAAGCACTGCTCTGTACATTGCTGCGATCACTTCTCTCGCATCTTCGCCTATTGCACCCACTACTTTAGGGGTATTTTTCGTCTTGAACTGCTTGTTGCCCGGATCCACTCTTTCAGGAGAGAAACCAAGGTAAAAATCCTCGCCACACTTGAGTCCCGAAGTCTCAAGTATCGGTTTGAGAAGTTCTTCTGTAGTTCCCGGATAAGTCGTCGACTCGAGGACTACCATCGTTCCTTTAGTCATATGCTTTGCAATTTCTTCGGCTGATGATCTGACATAGCTTATGTCAGGCTGCTGGTGCTCATCCAGCGGCGTAGGAACACATATCGCTATAAAATCCACATCCCTGACGAAGCTGAAATCATTCGTCGCTCTGAGCATTCCACTCTCCACTATATGTTTGAGATCATCGTCGACTATGTCTCCGATGTAGTTTGAACCTGCATTGACAAGATCAACTTTTGCTTTCTGCACGTCAAAACCTATCGTTTTGAATCCCGCCTTTGCCTTTTCGACCGCCAGAGGAAGACCTACATATCCGAGTCCGACTACACCGACTGTTATTTCTCTATTGTCTATTTTATTTAGTAATGATTCCTTCATTTCAATCAACCTCCGGGTTTAAATATACTCATTTATACGTTCTAATATTTTCTGCGCCGAATGTCCATCTCCAAACGCATGATTTTCTTTTATTTCCTGTGGTTTAGACAACTTGTCCAAAATATCATTTTTATCAGGCTTTGCAAGCTGGTTTCTATTGTCTATCATAGTTTCCGGCCATACTATATAGTCAAAAATTGTGACACACTGCTTTTCTGCAAAAAAGGCTTCTCTTTGTAAGCCACCAGAATCAGTTACTATTTTTTTACTATGATTGACAAGATAAACAGACATCAGGTATCCTACCGGATCACAAACTATTATATTTTTATACTTTTTATCATCTATCAATCGCTGTACCCTCTGTCTGTTTCTCGGATGTACAGGATAAATGCACTTTGCATCAAGCGACTCCATTGCATCAAGGATCTCTGTAAGCACATCATCATTTCCGGTATTTTCCTGGCGATGACATGTCATATAATAAAATTCTTCTGGAATGCTTGTTTTTTCCCCGTCAAGTCTGATAAGGTCTTCCGGAATGCTATCTCCGACTTTCTCACTATAGTATTTAAAAGCATCATACATCGGATCCCCTACAAGATATGCATTATCTGCGATACCTTCTTTTGCAAGAAACTTCAGTGCAGATTCAGTACAGCACAATTTCAGAGATGATACGTGATCCGTTACTATCCTGTTTACTTCTTCAGGGTTTGTCAGTGTTCCCAGACGATTTCCCGCCTCTACGTGTACGACGGGTATATGCTGTTTTACAGCTGCAAGCGCACCTGCCATAGTAGAATTCGTATCACCGTAAAGAAGCACCGCATCCGGCTTTTCTTTCAAAACAACATCTTCGATAGCAATGATCATCTCACCCGTCATTTTACCGTGTGTTCCACCTGATATCCCTAGGTTATAATCAGGTGACGGAATGTCAAGCTCTTTAAAAAAAACATCTGACATATTGTAATCGTAATGCTGTCCGGTATGAACGATTATTTCCTCATGTTCTTTCCTCAGTACTCTGGAAACGACCGCAGCCTTTATAAACTGTGGCCTCGCGCCTACTATAGTTAAGATTTTCATATCAATTCCTTCCTAATCACACCAATCATTCGATTGCCCTTAAAAATCTATCTGCTAACTCCTTATAATTGAAAATTTCTATTGCAGCTTTTTTACCATTACTGCCCAAATCGAGCCTCTTTGCTTTATCAAGCCTCATCAGTTCATCAAGTGCTTTCTGCAAATCAGCCTCTGTTGTGCCTTCAACGCTTAAACCACATTCATATTCATCTACATAATTATTGGGAGCATCTACCATGTACAGAATAGGCTTTCCTCCCATCATCGAATCAAACAGTTTATTCATACATATACCGAATCTGAATATCTGCTGGCTTTTAGCGCCTACAAATGCTGCATCGATGTAATTGAAAAGATCCGGTATCGAATTTTTGGGAATCGGATCAAAAAATACAAAAGTTTCCTCATATCCCACAGTCAATTTTTTCAGATCATCTTTATCGACGCCATTTCCTATAAATGTAACCGCCAAATCGCTCTTTCCCATATCTTTTACAGCATTTATAAGAGTATCCAGGTTATATGTCTTATTTATACTTCCAAAGAAGCATAAATTGAACTTGCCTTTTGCACTGTTATCGAGGAAATGAACGGACAACCTTTGCGGTATATGTTCATACTTTTCCCATTCATCCATTACGATCCCGTTAGGGACATGTATAAATTTTTCCGGTCTCATTCCATGTTCAATAAAATAATCTTTTGCTGCGGGCAACAGTGAAACAACTACATCTGAATTTCTGCAGAATGAATTTTCTCCTGCCTGCATTACTCTTATAAACGGATGTTTTGGCGACATCCCTCCGATTTCAACCGGGCTGATAGGCCACATATCATGTACTTCATGGATCAGCTTCACCTTTTTCTTCGACTTTCTGCGTATCCTCTGTCCCACATATGTATCCAGCGGATATGTCGACGAACATATCACTGCATCAGGCTCCATTTCTTTTATGATCCTGCCTGCATTGAGCCACAGCTTTGACACGAACTGCGCCATCGTTATTGCTCGTTTAGCTCCATTGCCTTCATATGTTCTCGTTTTTATCCAGTGGTAATGTATCCCGTCTATTATGTCTTCCTGAAAATCATGCTCCACTTCAGGGTTCATGCGTCTGAGATGTGAGTAATCAGCAGCTATGATATCGACTCTGTGACCTGCCTTTACCCATTCTCTTGCAAAATAATACGGGCGAAACTCCATCCCCATTTCCGGTGAACCGGCATAATGATTTATCAGCAGTATATTCATCTGAACTATCCCTTTACTTTACAACACTTGCAACGGTCTTAAACATGAGCTTTATATCTTTAAAAAAGCCGAATTCTCTGATGTACTCCAGATTGTATGCCATTTTTTCCGGCAGTACTTTCTGCACATATGCATCATCTACCGCCACACCTTTTGAAGTATAAGAATCCATAAGCTCATCTTCATCTTTAAAATTTATACTTGCCAGCGATGTCACTCCGGCAGGCATCAGCAGCGTAGCCATCATCTCATCACTGTATTTTTCAACGTACTTGCGGACTTCCGGCCTTGTCCCCACAAAGGTCATATCGCCCTTCAGTATATTTATCAGCTGAGGCAGTTCATCGAGACGGCATTTTCTGATCTTGGATCCTACTCTTGTTATCCTGCTGTCATTGCCTGATGTTACCAGCGCACCGATCTTGTCAGCATTCTGCACCATTGTTCTGAATTTGAATATCCTGAAGTCTCTGTTGCCCGTTGTGACTCTCACCTGCCTGTAGAACACCGGACCTCTGGAATCCACCTTTATCATTATCGCCAGTATCAGAAAAAGCCACGAAAGCAGTATCAGCATCACGAAAGACACTACGATATCAAAGATACGCTTTAATGCAAGGCTGCCTTTACGGCATGAAAGTATATCGTAGTAAGCTTTTACTTCACTGTTTTTCATTTCATAAGGAAGTTTGTCCCATGATATCAGCATATTATACGTATTCCTTCAATATATCGTTGACGCCTTCTATGATATAGTCGACCTGTTCATTTGTCAGTCTGCTATATAAAGGCAGAGTTATCTCATTCTTATAATAATCGTGGGCATTCGGATAATCTTTTATGTCAAATCCCAGATTTTTATATGCGGTGAGCAGCGGCAGCGGCTTGTAATGCACATTTGAAGCAATACCGCGTTCTGCCAGCTTCACTATTATCTCATTTCGCTGTTCTTCCGTTATCCCTGCAGGCCTTATAAAATACAGATGGCCGCTGGAGCAGTGATCTTCGCCGCTGTGTGCAAGCAGAGAAATGTTCTTCCCTGCGAATGCCGCGTCATATTTAGCGATTATCTGACGTCTTCTTTCCAGCATTTCCGGATAACGTTTCAGCTGCTCCAGACCTATTCCTGCCTGTATATCAGTCATATTGCACTTGTACGCAGGTGAAACTATATCGTATTCCCATGAACCTGCCTTCGTCTTGTTGAGCGCATCTTTTGTCTGGCCGTGCAGAGAAAGGTTCATATACTGTTTGTATATCCATTCATTGTCTATGCCGTCTATATCCTTCCATGTAACGGCTCCGCCTTCCGCAGTCGTCAGATTTTTTACAGCATGGAACGAGAAACATGTGAAATCCGCATGCATACCGGATCTTCTGCCGTTTCTGACTGCACCGAATCCGTGTGATGAATCTGCTATCACAGCTATCCTTCCAAGTTTTTTCTGTATATCATTTTCTTCTGAAGGGCAAAAACGGTTTTTATTTTTTTCTACGATCTGAAATATCCGGTCGTAGTCACATATTATACCCGCGAGATCTACCGCTATTATAGCCTTTGTCCTATCCGTTATGGCTTTCTCCATAAGTTCCAGATCCATCACCGGCTGTCCCTTGTATATATCCACCATGACAGGATCCGCTCCGACATGGCATATCACACTGCAGCTCGCAGTATATGTGTATGCAGGAACGATGACTTCATCTCCCGGACCTATTCCCAGAAGTCTGAGCGTCATTTCCATCGATGCCGTTGCCGAGCTTAGGCATGCAGTCTTTTCAGTTCCGATATACTCAGATATCTCACTTTCAAATTTCTTTGTCTTTGGACCTGTAGTTATCCATCCTGATTTCAAAGTCTCTACGACTGAATCGATCTCTGCCTGCGAAATATCAGGCGGTGAAAACGGTATATTCATTTTTTCTCCTCTGTTAGTTATTTGTGATCTTATACGTATCACATATATTTTCTATCTCGTGCTTGATATCATCACTGTTAGTCTGTGCGATCGCTATCAGTTTATCGAGCTTTTCTAAAAATTCTTCTCTGTCTATATCTATAGGCTGCCCTATAAAGATCAGGTCATTCGGGGTGCTCTCAAGCCCTTCTTCGGCCATCAGAAGCTCCTCGTACAGCTTTTCACCCGGCCTGAGTCCCACTATTTCTATCTTGATGTCCCTGCCCGGAACATAGCCCTTCATCTTTATCAGATTAACTGCCAGATCATATATCTTGACAGGCTGTCCCATATCCAGCACGAATATCTCGCCGCCTTTTGCCAGCAGACCCGCCTGAAGCACCAGAGAAACAGCTTCGCTTACGGTCATGAAAAATCTTGTGATTTCTTTATGCGTAAGTGTCACAGGTCCGCCTGCAGCTATCTGTTTTAGGAACAGCGGTATCACAGATCCGTTGCTTCCAAGAACATTTCCGAATCTGACTGCTACAAACTCAGTATCGGACATCCTGCTGTAAGTCTGCACTATCATTTCGCATATACGCTTTGTCGCGCCCATGACATTCGTAGGCCTCACAGCTTTGTCTGTAGATATCAGTACGAATCGCTTTACCTCATACTTATCCGCCAGCCTGACCATGTTCAATGTACCCTTGCAGTTGTTCTTGACTGCTTCATTAGGTGAGAACTCCATCAGCGGCACATGCTTGTGAGCTGCCGCATGATACACAACATCAGGTCTGTACCTCCTGAAAATGTCTTCAAGCCTGTCATAATCTCGCACCGATGCGATCAGCACTTCTATATCAGCCTCGGGATAATATTGCGCAAGCTCCATCTGAAGCTCATATGCTCCGTTTTCATATATATCCACTACCAGCAGCTTTGCCGGTTTGTTTGCGATTATCTGTCTGCAGAGTTCCGATCCTATCGTTCCTCCACCGCCGGTCACCATTATCGTACGACCCGCAACGAATTTTCCCAGCTCCGGATTTACAATGACCACAGCATCTCTGCCGAGAAGATCCTCGTAATTGACTTCCCTGACAGTGCGACTCAGAGATTCCGTAAGGCTTGCCGATATAGCCGGCAGGATCTTCAGCTTGGCATTCGTCTCCTGACATATAGACAAGATGTCCCTCGTGACCGTAGGCGGAGCCGATGGTATCGCTATGATGATCTCGTCGACATCATACTTATCTGCCATATGCGGTATATCGCTTCGTCCGCCTACTATTGGAAACCCATGTATATACTTGCCCTTTTTGGCCGGATTGTCATCTATTATGCACACGATCCTCGATGATCCCGGGCCGAATTCAAGTTCCTTTATCAGCAGAGACGCTGCTGAACCTGCACCGACGATCATCACATTGCGTTTTTCCCCGGTCTTTCTGTATTTTTTTCTGAACTGCTTGAAAATCCTGATCGACAATCTCGCACCGGCCAGCAGTATGAACAGAAATACCCAGTTGAACACATAAAAGCTTCGCGGCATGTCGATACTCCACAACAGCCTATATATTACATACAACGCTTCTATCACAAGCGATGCTTTGAATGTCGCTATCATTTCATCGATCCCGGCATATGTCCACACTCGATTGTAAAGCTTGAATACCGCAAGTACCGCTATTGCGATGACTATATCTATCGGAAGACACTTCAGCGCCGGCGTCAGATAGTACACATCCATCGTGAATATACCGAATCTCAATGCAAGCGGTGCTATTGAACTGAACGTAACAACAGCAGCATCTATGATGATCAGAATTATTATTCTTATAACTTTTGAACGCATTATTTCATTTCCTTGCTCTTTTATTTGTATACGATCAAACATTTTCGACCATATACACATACATTGAAATAGTATCATAAAAATGTGATGATTTCAAGGAATGCGCACCCATTACTCAAAATCATCACACTATTTGACATATCGTTATTTTGTTTTGGATTTATTCTTTTTTTCTTTCGTATATGCAGGATACATCGTGTCATGTATAGCTTGCTTTGCCGCCTCGACAGAAGTTTCGTCAGGTATTACCACAGCAAGCTCCTGCGATCCCATACTGTACGTAGGTGCATATGCATCTGTACCTGTTATGGATATCGTATTTATCGTCCACTTGCCCATGTCATTTATCTGCATTTTTACGAGAGATGATATATCTTTCTCCGACATATTCGTCTGCATCTCGTCTTCAACAGCATCCAGCAGTTGTGTATATTTCGTAAGTATCACCTTGCTCTGTGTTGTCTTATTGATCATAGCTTTCAATACTTTCTGCTGATTCCTGCCTCTCTCTATATCTTCATCCTCAAACGCCTTTCGCTCACGTGCAAAATACAGTGCCGCCATACCGCTCAAGTGATTTTCTCCTTCGTTATAATAAAAATCTGCCACACTGGATTTGAATTCAAAATCAGAGTATACATCGACCCCGTCTATCGCATCTACTATATCCACCAGCATCGAGAAATTCGCCTTGATATAGTAGTTCATATCATACCCAAGCCAGTCTTCCACAGTACTTACAGTCTCTTCCACACCATATATACCCGAATGAGTCAGTTTATCATCCGCACCGAACGAATGCAATGTAACATATGAATCTCTAGGTATCGACGTCAGCAGGATAGTCTTTGTCTGCGGATTTACAGTCATCACCATATTAACGTCACTTCTTGCGATCTGATCGATGCCTCCCCACACATCCATACCTGTGATATACACATTGAACGGATCTTCAGTGACGTTGATCCTCTTGGCAAAGTCGTCGCTCTTTACTGTGATCGGTATGCTGTAAAGTATCTTTGTAGTTTCTTCGAATTTGTCATTGTTCTCGCAGAGCAGTTCATAATTCGTGTTGCTGACGAAAATTATCTCATCGCTTTTCTGACTTCCATCAAGTAAATGTGCGCCGACTGACGAATTGTCTGCTTCCTCTGAATACTCAACTTCGATCTTTGTCAGCAGTCTTTCCTTGGCTTCTTTATACATCTTTGACTCTGAATTCATGACATATACCGTCTGACCTTCGATATCTCTGAGCTTCTGATAGCTGCCGTCTTTAAGAACGATAACATGATATTCCTCGATCTGTGCCTTTTCCTCACTGATCTTCTGGAATGTATCGTATGTATTATACAGATAATTGCTGCCTATAAACAGCACATTGACGATTATAACTGTCAGGATAAGACCTACCAGTCGCTGGTTCGTCACCCGTTTCCTGCAGTTGAGCAGTTTGAATGTCCCCAGATCAGCCAGGAACAGTGCCAGCAGCACTGCTATCGCGAATTTCGCAGGCAGTATATCCAGTACGCTCATCAGAAAAATAAAAAACGCTTCTACGAACAGTACTATGAGTATCACTACCGAAAGTCCTACCGACTCCGGCAGTATTCTGAACTTACCATTTCTTTTTCCGAATATTTTTTTAAACATAAACATAAATTCCTTACTGTATCAGGCCGAACCCCGCTTATATCACAACGGGATCGTGCCGACCGTATTGATTTACCGGATGCGTTTCCAACTCACACCCCCTGCCTAAAAAATTCAGGCGTCCTTTATTATGCGCCATTTTCAGATAAATGTCAATAAATCCCTTGATACACGTATAAACATCGGGTATAATCATATAATCAATTATATACTTTTGGGGCACTAGCTCAATGGATAGAGTCGCAGACTTCGAATCTGTCGGTTGGGGGTTCGAGTCCCTCGTGCCTCGCCAAAACCTAAAAAACCCGCTTGTCGGGTTTTTTGGGTTTTTGATGATAGCAAGGACTCGAACTCGCAAGGGCCTGAGCGTAATATAAACATCGTGGATGTTTATATAGCGAAGTGTTCGAGCCGTAATGAACATGCAGGCGATGAACGGCAAATGCGCAGCATTTGCTTAAGTCCCTCGTGCCTCGCCAAAACCTAAAAAACCCGCTTGTCGGGTTTTTTGAGTTTTTGATGATGCAAAGGACTCGAACTCAACGTTCGGCTTCGCCTCTCTCCTCCGCCTGCGGCTACGCTGTCCGTTTTGCCTTACGGATCGCATACTGCTCTCCGGGCAAAAAGGCGAAGGGCCTGAGCGTGATATAAACATCGCGGATGTTTATATAGCGAAGCGTTCGAGCCGTAATGAATATGCAGGCGACGAACGGCAAATGCGCAGCATTTGCTTAAGTCCCTCGTGCCTCGCCAAGGGGCTGTCGCATTAAAGTGTATTGAAAGA
>CAKQIZ010000027.1 GCA_934247125.1 uncultured Clostridia bacterium | reverse complement strand
TTTGCATATGGATATACAGATGTGCAAGCCCGGAGAAAATGAAAAGGCAGGAAAAATGATCACAGAAAAAGAAGAAATCAAAAAAACAGAATTCGATATAAAAAACGGGAGGTCAGAGCGTGAAACATTTGAGTGCGACGGCTGTGCGGATCAGCAGCCTCTCCTCGATATAAAGGATCTGACCATTTCATTCAGTCGTTATGATCGCGGCTGGAACAAGACGGATCTTGAGGTGATACATTCGCTTGATGTCGAGGTATATCCCGGCGAGATAATGGCAGTGGTCGGCTCAAGCGGCTCAGGCAAAAGCCTGCTGGCGCATTCGGTGCTGGGGATACTGCCGGAAAACAGCAGTATGAGCGGTACGATGGAGTTTGATGGAGAGCCGCTGTCTCCTGAGAGGAAAGCGGAGCTGCGCGGCAGTGAGATCGTGTTCATCCCGCAGTCTGTGGATTTTCTCGATCCGCTGATGAAAGTAGGCAGGCAGGTCAAAGGTGTGCGCGGTACTATGGAAAAGGTCAAGCGTGCATTCAGCAGATACGGTCTGGCGGAGGAAGCAGAGGATATGTATCCGTTCCAGCTTTCGGGCGGAATGGCGAGGCGTGTGCTGATATCGACCGCGGTGATGGAAAATGCGAAGCTGATAATAGCGGACGAACCGACTCCGGGTCTTGACCTGGAAATGGCGATGGAGACTCTCAGGAATTTTCGCGAACTGGCGGATCAGGGCTGTGGAGTGCTGCTGATAACGCACGATATCGACCTGGCGCTGAACGTCGCAGACAGGATCGCTGTGTTTTACGCGGGGACTACCGTGGAAATCTGTCCGGCGTCGGATTTCAGGGGTGACGGCAGTGCGCTCAGGCACCCGTACAGCAGGGCATTCATAGAGGCGCTGCCGCAGAATGGCTTCAAGCCGATATCCGGGACTCAGCCGTATGCCGGTGAGCTTCCGGAAGGCTGCCTGTTTGCACCGAGATGTACACGCAGGACCGCGGAGTGCTGCGGAGAGATAGAAATGCGTCGTTTGAGAGGCGGGGAAGTGAGGTGTATCCATGCAACTTAGAGCAGAGAATATAAGCTTCAGATATAATAATAAGAGCCCGTGGATCCTGAAAAATGTGGATCTTACGATCGAGACCGGTGAGCGGGTGGCTCTCACCGGGCCGTCAGGATACGGAAAGAGTACGCTCTCCAAGATCCTGGCGGGCTATATCAAGCCTACGGAAGGGCAGGTGCTGCTGGATGGAAAGCCGCTGCCTGAGCGTGGGTATTCTCCGGTACAGATGATATATCAGCACCCGGAGCAGGCGGTGAATCCGCGCTGGAAGATGGAACGGACGCTGAAAGAATGCTGGGAGCCCGATGAGCAGCTGCTCAGAGCAATGGGTATCGAAAGTGAATGGCTGAAACGATGGCCGTCGGAGCTTTCGGGCGGCGAGCTGCAGCGTTTCTGTATCGCCAGGGTGCTCGGTCCGCAGACGCAGTTTCTTGTCTGTGATGAGATCACGACGATGCTGGATGTGATAACGCAGGCACAGATATGGGAGCTGCTGCTGGAAAGGGCGCGTGAACGTGATCTGGGGATGGCAGTAGTGACGCATAATATGGCGCTCGCGGAAAGGGTCTGCAGCAGGATCGTCAGCCTGCCTGAAATAAACAGGCTGTAAGATGCGCCGATCGCATGGAGTATTTTGGGCAGAAGAGTCTTGGAATAGAGCTGGAAGTTAAGACGTGCGTGCTGAAAACCAAAAATCGTTTGCCGGATGGCTGCTGTTGGTAAAAACAGCGGTTTTCCGGCTCTTTTTCTGATGCCGGATACCAAAAATCAGAAACCGGCTACTGATTCTTGGTATTTTAGATGTAAAAAAAGCATATTTTCATGAAGAATTTTACCAAATAAGCATGGCTGAATTTTGATTCTTGGTAATAGATCCTCTTGAAAGGCAGGATTTTTCAGTGATTTTACTAAAGAAGATAGCCAGAAGGTACAGTTTTGGTAATCGCTATTTAAAGACATAGTTAGACAGAAACGATTCGCTTAATGGCGATACACGAAACACATGTCCAACATATGATAACATCTGCCAACATACGCCAAACACCTGCATAATAGGAAAAAGAGAGGAAATATTGCAGCCCATGCAGTCCGGTCTGCCGATCCTCTCTTTTTTATTTATTATATGATATCTGTTATGCGATGCCAACTTGCCTAATACACATAGACCTTTGGAAGTCTCTGGCCGAATGCGCACAGAATCTCATAGTTTATGGTATTCGTTGCTTTTGCGATGTCTTCTGCGCTGATCTCGTAGATGCCGTCCTTGCCCATGATCGTGACTTCGTCGCTGAGCCTGGGATAAGGCACGTGGGTCACGTCGATCATACACTGATCCATGCATATGGTTCCTGCGATCGGTGCAAAGACGCCGTTCACGATGACTTTGCCTTTTGTTGAGTAAGGTCTGGGAAGGCCATCGGAGTATCCGATCGGGATAGTTGCGATAAGACTGTCCTGACGCGTCGTGAATTTTCGACCGTAGCTGATCGAGTTTCCTGCGGGAACTTTTTTAAGCTGGACGATGTTCGCTTTTATCGACATCACCGGGCGCAGATCGATCTGGCTCCTGTCGACTTCCGCAGATGGATAGCAGCCGTACATTATGATACCCGGGCGGACCATTTCATAGTGCGAAGATGCCACTTCCATGATCGCAGCACTGTTCGCGAGCGTCCTGCAAGGTATCGGGATACCGGCATTCAGCAGCTTTTTGTAAAACACCATGAATCGCTGTTCCTGTACTGTAGTGTACGTCTTGTCAAGCGAATCTGCCGCCGCAAAGTGTGAAAAAAGTCCGGAGATCCTGAAATTCGGCAGGTTCATTATCATTCTGATATCATCGATCGATGATGAATTGTCAGTGTCATATCCGATACGACCCATTCCGGTGTCGATTGCCAGATATCCGCTGATTATGATGTTTGCCCTGGCTGCAGCCCTCGATATGGCTTCGGCATTTTCGTAGTCGCAGACCACAGGTGTGAGCCTGTATTCGATGATCGTATCTATGTAAGGATCCGGAGTCAGTCCCAGAACGATGATTTCTTCGAGGATAAAGCCGGCCTTTCGCAGGCGTACAGCTTCCGACAGAGTTGCCACACCAAAAGATTCGATACCGTTAGCTCTCAGTACCGTAGCAACTTTGACCGCACCGTGGCCGTAAGCATCCGCTTTTATGATGCCGGTTATCTTTTTGCCCGGTCCGACCTTGTCTTTTATCTGTTTTATATTGTAGTCAAGGTTCGTAATATTGATTTCTGCCCATGCGGCTCTGATCGCATCTTTATACATCCTCTGGAAAAACCTCCACTCCTTTCATTGATTTGTCGGCACCAGCCGACATAAAGGTTACACCCTTGCGGTGCTTCATTGATTTGTCGGCGCCAGCCGACATAATAAACACCGCATTTACAGCTTAGGTGTCCTCTTTATGATATCCTCTCTGCCCGGCCCGTTTGAAACGTAAGTGATCGGGAAGCCGATCAGCTTTTCGATCTCGTCAACATAGTTCTGAGCCTCCGCAGGCAGCTGGTCATATTCGCGTATACCCGTGATATCGCATTTCCAGCCCGGCAGTTTCTTCAGCACCGGCTTTGCCTTCTCGAGCTTTGATGTGCAAGGGAATCTGTCTGTTACTTCGCCGTCGATCTCATACCCTACGCATACAGGGATCTCATCGAGATATCCCAGTGGATCGAGAACTGTGAAAGCGACCTCGGTAGTTCCCTGAGTCATGCAGCCGTATTTCGTAGCGACAGCATCGAACCAGCCCACTCTTCTAGGTCTTCCCGTAGTAGCACCGTATTCACCGCCGTCGCCGCCGCGCTTTCTCAGCTCTTCAGCTTCGACCTCATCGAGGATCTCGCTGACGAATGCACCGCCGCCGACAGCACTTGAGTACGCCTTTACGACAGTGATGATATCAGTGATCTCATAAGGCGGAACGCCCGCGCCGATCGCACCGTACGCAGCCAGCGTCGATGAAGACGTTACCATAGGATAGATACCGTGGTCAGGATCCTTGAGCGCTCCGAGCTGACCCTCGAGCAGGATCTGCTTGCCGCTCTTTATAGCTTCATCGAGGAAAAGCGCAACATCGCATACGTAAGGCGCTACCATTTCCTTATACTCTTTCAGAGTCACCATGATCTCATCAGGATCGAGAGCAGGCTTGTGGTAGAGATGCTCCAGCAGCACATTTTTCTGCAGGATGACCCTTTCCACCTTTTCACGCAGAAGATCCTCATCCATGAACAGCTCCTGCACCTGGAAACCGATCTTTGCATATTTATCAGAATAGAACGGAGCTATGCCTGATTTAGTCGAACCGAAAGCCTTGCCTGCCAGACGCTCTTCTTCGTATTCATCAAAGAGGATGTGGTACGGCATCAGGATCTGCGCTCTGTCAGAAACCAGGATCTTAGGCATAGGCACGCCCTTTTCCACGATGGAACGGATCTCATTGAACATGTAAGGGATGTTGAGAGCAACGCCGTTTCCGAGGATGCTGGTCGTGTGATCGTAAAAGACCCCTGACGGTAGCATGTGAAGCGCGAATTTGCCGTAGTTGTTCTTTATCGTATGCCCCGCGTTGCTCCCGCCCTGGAACCTGATGATGATATCAGCATCCTGCGAAAGCATATCGGTGATTTTACCTTTTCCTTCGTCGCCCCAGTTGGCGCCTACGATTGCTTTGATCATTTAAATCTCCTTTATCTTAATGATGTGATTTATACATTGATGTCGGCATGCATGCCGAGTGCTTCTTTGTTGTCTTCAAGGACAGGCTTTACGAAAGTCTCGAGGAAATCCTCCGTCTGGCTTTCTGCGCATCCTGTAAAGTTTTCAGGCTTCATCAGCGCGAGCAGCTGCTCCTTCGTCATGTTGAAATCCGGGTCGGCAGCGATCCTGTCGAGCAGATCGTTGTCAGCGCCTTCTTCCTTGACTCTCTTGCCGGCAGCCATTGAATGCTGTCTGATCTTTTCGTGGAGCACCTGTCTGTCCCCGCCGGCCTTCACGGCATCCATCATGATGTTTTCCGTAGCCATGAATGGAAGCTCGCTCATCAGTCTCGCGTTTATCACCTTAGGGTAAACGACGAGACCGGAAGTTATATTGATGTAAAGCTCCAGGATACCGTCCGTAGCCAGGAAGCTCTCTGAAACACTGAGTCTCTTGTTTGCAGAGTCGTCGAGCGTTCTTTCGAACCACTGAGTCGACGCTGTGATCGCCGGATTGAGGACCCCTGCGATGACGAAGTTCGAAAGAGCGGCTATACGCTCCGAGCGCATAGGGTTTCTCTTGTACGCCATTGCCGATGAGCCGATCTGGTTCTTCTCGAACGGTTCTTCTATTTCCTTCAGATGCTGGAGCAGTCTGATATCATTGCTGAATTTGTGAGCGCTCTGCGCGATCCCGGAAAGGATGTTGAGCACTCTCGTGTCGACCTTTCTCGAATACGTCTGGCCCGATACAGCATAGCAGCTGTCAAAGCCCATCTTTTCCGCGATCAGAGAGTCGAGCTTTTTCACCTTCTCGATGTCGCCGTCAAACAGCTCGAGGAAGCTTGCCTGCGTACCGGTCGTTCCCTTTGATCCGAGGAGCTTCATCGTGCCGAGCACGTGGTCGAGGTCTTCGAGATCCATCAGGAGATCCTGCAGCCACAGCGTGGCTCTCTTTCCGACCGTCGTAGGCTGTGCCGGCTGAAAATGCGTGAATCCCAGCGTCGGCAGCGCTTTATATCTTTCTGCAAAGTCCGCAAGATTCGAGATGACATTTATCAGTTTTTTTCTTATCAGTTCAAGACCTTTCGTCATGATGATCAGGTCCGTGTTATCGCCGACATAGCATGATGTGGCTCCAAGATGTATTATCCCCTTCGCATCAGGGCACTGCAGACCGTATGCGTAAACGTGAGACATCACATCGTGGCGAACTTCCTTTTCTCGCGCCTTTGCAACATCATAGTTGATATCATCGGCTGCGGCCCTGAGCTCAGCGATCTGCTGATCCGTGATCGGAAGCCCGAGTTCCTGCTCCGTCTCAGCAAGCGCTATCCAGAGCTTTCTCCACGTCCTGAATTTCATTTCAGGTGAAAAAAGATATTTCATTTCATTGCTTGGGTATCTTTCAGATAATGAACTCGTATAGTTCTTCGTATTATCCATAATCTCACTCCTTTTATAATCACTGTGCGGGAAATATCATTTTTCGGGTTCCCATCGGCCCGCTTCGACGAGAAATGCTGACTGTGTTCAGCACATACAACGATTATTATATCACAAAAAAGGGGGATAAAACAAGCGGCAGAGCGGATGATAGCCTGCTCTGCCGCATTATGTGCACAAGTTGCGTATCCTTTTGTGTCGGATCTGTGATGTAAAGGCTGCAGCTGCGGGTCTGCACGCAGTCATGAGGACGTCCGGCGGATGCTCATCAGCCACTCCGCGGAGCGAGAGGCCGTCCCTGAAGTTCATGTGATCGCCGGGATGTCTCCCTGATGACCCGTGACGTTCTCATTACCGCCCTGACAGCCGTCAGTGCGCAGCCTTTCCCCCCGAAAAAATATAAGTGATGAGAGCCGCGACGATCACCAGCGCGCAGCCGATGACTGATGTGACATCCAGCACCTCGCCGAGGAAAACATACCCCAGAATGATCGAGAACACGATGCCGGAATAGTTGTAAATGCTGATCTCGGCGGCGGTCGCCAGCCTGTATGCGTAGGTCAGTGTGATCTGCCCGAAGCCGCCGAACACGCCGATAAGGAGCAGCAGGAGCAGCTCTTTGAACGTCGGCATCACGAAATCGAATGTCATGAACGGTATGCATGCAAGCACGCAGAACGTTGAAAAATGCATGATTATCGTCATTCCGTCGACTTTATTCTTGAAGTATGCCAGCAGCGTGTACGATACGCTTGAAAAGAATGCGCACAGGAACGCCATGAAAAGCGGCAGCAGGTTCGAATTGAACGCCGGATTCGCAACGAACGCCGCGCCCAGGAAGGCGATCAGCAGCGCAGGTATCTGTACTTTGCGGATCTTTTCCTTGAGGAAGATCGCTGCCCACAGCGTTATCATGAAAGGCGACAGCTTCATCATCGTGGATACATCGCCCTGGTTGGCGTGCGCCACTGCGTAGAACTGGGTGATAAGACCCAGGAAACCGAATGTCGAGCGCACAAAAAGAAGAGGCTGGTTCTTTTTTGTGCCAAAGAGCGAGCCTCTGGATCTAATTATGAGTATGAAACTCAGTATCAGAGTCACGATATTTCTGAAAAAAACCTGCTCCATTATCGGGATCGTTGTCCCGGACAGGCTGATGGGTATCTGCATTGCCGAAAAGAGGAGCGCGGAGGTGCACATCAGCGCGGCTCCTTTCGTTCTTTCCGACATTCCGTTCAGAGTTGTCATTATTTTCTCCTAAGTTGTAAGTCACTGGGCTGCCGGGCTTCCGGGACGCTCTCTATGAAAGCTGTTCCATACCGTCAGCGCCCTGAGCGCCGCCAAGTGAATGTTTTACACGATCTGCCTCTTCGGCCTTCTTCGCATCGTTCCAGTTGTCCATCGTACCAACGAGATAGCCCGTGATCCTCCTGATCCTCTCGAAAGGAACATGCGAGAACGTGTAGTTAAGATCTGCATAATCACCGTCGATATGCACGTCGAGCATCTCGAGCTTCCTGTTGTATTTTTCCTGCAGATAATCGACGTAAGCCTGAGCCTCGCGCGGATCTGCATTTCCCGTTATTTTTACTGCCATGATGATACCTCCTTTATCTGGGTAAGATTATACACCTGCGTACTATATTTTGTATATAGGCATGAAGCAGAAAAACATCAAAAAAACAATCTGGACTAAAAACATCTGCAAACGCCGCGGCCACACCGTTATGATGCACGCCATGTCATCGTCTCACTGCGAAACCGGATATCCCGGACGCATCACTGCACCGCGAAACCTGCGGAAATGCGCGATAATTAATTTCGCGTACTTTTTATATAACCCTTGAAAAAGCACCCGCACATGTGATATCATAGTGGAGCAAAAAACACATATATGCCTCTATAGTTAAATGGATATAACAAACCCCTCCTAAGGGTTAGTTGCAGGTTCGATTCCTGCTAGGGGTGCCAGACGCGGCCGGATACGAACATCCGGTCGTTTTTTTTGTTACGGGAAGTTTTTATGTAAAGACTGCGGGCTGTGCGCCTGCAGGACTCTCACGGACACGTCGCGGATAAACATGTATAAACATTCGCGCATGATTTTGCAAAAGCATCAACTGTATGTTTCGCAGGTTCAGGCCGCTGATTTTATCTACATTTATATTTGCATATTTTAGGATTTCCCCGGATCCGATAATAAAGGGTGAACATGTATATATATTAATGGAAATTTTTATTTATAAGATTACACACTCCCTCTTTTAAAGGAAGCCAAAAAGCACCTGTGAGTTCCGATTGTTACTGAAAACAGAATTGTGAAAATACATTGAAATAACAGGAGTAATGTGGTATACTTAAAAATCGCAACAGAACTGATTCTACATATATCTATTAAAAAATCTAATTGTAATATAAGATTTACTTTGATATCGCTCAATATTACAAAGTATTTCGTAAATAGGGGAAGTTCAAAAGAAGGAGAGCTGAGAATGAGAGTATTAAGCAGGAAAAGAAAGCTATCAGCATCGATACTTGCATTTGTGGTAGCCGCAGTCATGGTTTTCGGACTATGTCTATGTCCACAGAGTGCAGGTGCAGCTGAGAACACAGTCGCGGACGATCTGACTGTGAACAACTGGCACGACTCGAACGCGCTGGATGACAGCACGAAGAACGTCGGCCGTATCTGGACGGACAAGTCCGTGTCAACGGAGGATATTGTACTGACGAAGCCAAACGGAAATTCGAAAACCATAAAGAAGGATAATGATTCGGATTTTCTCGTGGGATTATCGGCACTGTCATCTACAGCGAAGATAATGGGACAGACAACAGTACCCCTCGATATAGTGCTGGTACTGGATGTGTCAGGCAGTATGGATAATTTCAGCGGTGGATATCAGGAAGTTTATCAGCTGGATACGAGCAAGACGTATTATATACTGCGCAGCGGAGAGTATACCGAAGTGCAGTACAGCAACTCACAGAAAAGGTGGTATTATGGTGGCTTTTTGGGGATAGGAAGGCAGTATGTGACACCTAAAACCAGTGCAGACGATACTGACAGCAGTCATGACCAGTTCTATGAATATAATAGTGTAAAAAAGATGACGACGCTCAAGAATGCGGTGAACAGTTTCATCGACAGATCTGCAGCTGAGAACGGCAAGCTGCCGGATAACCTGAAGAGCCGCATCTCGATCGTGAAGTTTGCCGGAGATAAAACTGATAAGATCGGCAACGATACTTACCGAGAAGGCAAAAATACTTATAACTACACTCAGATAGTAAGCAATTACAAGGCATATACCAATGATAACAAGTCAGAGCTGCAGAATAAAGTAAATGCATTGCAGCCTGCAGGTGCTACTGCGGCAGATTATGCCATGGATTTTACACAGAAACTCGTAAAGCAGAGCAAGGATGATCAGGCAGAAAACAGCGAGCGCAAGAATGTCAAGAGGATAGTTATATTCTTTACGGACGGCCAGCCGAACCATCACAGTGGATTCGACGATACCGTTGCAAATAATGCTATAAACTCTGCAAAGGCTATCAAGAAAGACGCGACCATCTACACTATAGGTGTTTTCTCAGAGGCGGATGCCGGCGTCACAGGGCATACAGGCGGGGGCAGATGGTCAGACAAGGAGATGTTCAATGCATATATGCATGGTATGTCCAGCAACTATCCTGATGCAGAAAAGTATAATAAGCTCGGCACACGTGCGAAGAACGGCAGCGGCGAGGATACTCAGTACTACAAGGCAGCAACAGATGCTGCAGATCTGAACAGTATATTCACTGAGATCGGTGATGAGATCATATCTTCAGCGCAGTCTCCGACTCATGTGGATCAGGGAGAAGACCCGAGTCAGGCTGGATATATCACGATCACCGATCAGCTTGGTGACTATATGCAGGTCGATGACCTGAACACACTGCTGTATGCAGATCAGATGCTTACATCCGGGACTCAGGGCTACAGCAGGACAGAGACAACAGCAGGCAATAAAACGACAGTAAAATATACATTTGACTATGCCATCCCTTATACGAACCATGTATATCCGGAAGGAAATCTCAAAGATATCGTGATAACAGTCGAAAAGGCTACAGGTGATAATCAGCTGAATGTGGGCGATCTTGTCACAATGAAGATCCCTGCCAGCCTGATCCCGCTCAGATATTACGAGATCGACAAAGACGGCAACATGACTATAGATGAGACATACCCTATGCGTCTTTTCTATAATGTGAGTCTCAAAGACGGTGTTGCAGAAAAAATAGAAAACCCTGATGCACTCCTTCAGGCATACATCAATGACAACAAGGATGACGAAGGTCATGTGCGTTTTTACACTAACAAATATGACAAGGACTCAAAGGATGAAGCATCAGAAGGCATAGGCGCATACTCATACTTCGAACCGGCGACCACAAATGACTTCTATTATTTCCAGAACAATGCGTTCCTGTACACGGATAAAGAATGTAAGAACCCGGCAACTGGTGAGATAGACACCAGCGGTGAAACGACTTACTATTATCAGCGTGACTACTATGAGCTGAAAGACGGTAAAGCAGAAAAGAAGATAAATACAGTGACTATCCCGGGCAACAGCAATCTGCTGCTGCAAGGATATGCCAGATACGATGAAAAGGCCAGTCAGTATTACATCCCGGCAGGCACACCGAGAACGACCAGCCTGACGTACTTTACAGAAGATAAGGCAGATGGCGCGAATAAAACGGGAACGGCTTCCAGATCAATAAAGCCTGTATGGGAAAACGATTTCCATGGCAACAGCATTACCGCATATCTCGGCAACAATGGTCGTATGACTTTAGATCTTCCGGGACAGCTGGATATCAGCAAGACAGTGAAGGCCGAGGAGGGTCATGCAGTTCCTGAAAGCCTGAAAAACAAGGAGTTCGAATACAAGCTGGAACTGACAGCAAAAGAGGGCAGTGAGCTCAAGGACAAGTATACTGCACAGAAATACACCGGAGCGGAAGCAGACGGAGAGTCTTTCAAGATAAAGCCGGGAGATAAATTCACTCTCAAAGGCGGACAGACTCTGAAGATATACGGTCTTGCACCTGGAACAGAGTATACTGTGACTGAGACGAAGGCTGATCATTTTACGGCAGCAGTTACTCAGGACAACGCCGGTGACAACGCAGAGACAGGCAAGGATAACAACGGCGGTGTATTTGCAAAGGGCACGATCCCGGGCAACGATGTTGCGTCGGCAGCCTTTACAAACACATATAAGGCAGATCCTGCAACACTTGACGGATCAGCTAACCTGAAGCTCAAAAAAGACTTCGTGACAGCCAGCGGAGGTTCCGCATGGGATATGGAATATCTCAAAGATGCAGAGTTCACATTCTACCTGGTAGCTGACGGCAGCGATATGCCGATGCCGGAGGACAGCACAACCACGGCAGCAGGCAAGACTGCAGTAGTGCAGGTCAAGAGTGCTGATGATATAAACAAGACATTCGGTGATATAAAATACACTGAGCCGGGAACATACAGATACAGGCTCGTAGAGAAAGACCCTGCTGCAGACGGGAAGCTGGGCGTATCATATTCATACGCAGCATACACAGTGACAGTTACCGTAACTGACAAGGACGGCACTCTCAATGCAGAGGCAGTCATGAAGCAGGTCAGAGACGATAATGGAGATGAGCTGGAGAATGCAGTCATAATAAATGACAATACGGCAGTTTTCAGGAATGTATACGATGCTGATTCAGCACATGTGGACGTTGCAGCTAAAAAGAGCTTCACTGACTACACAGGCAGCAGACAGCTTGAAGACGGGGAGTACACTTTCAGGCTCACAGCGAAGGGTGGAGCACCGCTTCCTGGAGGAGAAAGTTACATCGAAACAACGAATACCGGTATAGGTGTCGTATTCGGCAATGTGACAGTGACAGCAGAATATGCAAAGGGTGCAACTATAGAAAAACCTATATCATATGAGTACACAATGGAGGAAGTTCTCCCGGAAGGAGCTACTGCTCAGAACGGCTATAAAGTCAATGGTGTGACATATGATACTGCAAAGTATACTGTACGTTTTAATGTATACATCGATAAAGTCAATGGCAAGGATACAGTCATCGTTGACAGAACGTATCTGGACGCTGACGGCAGGGAAATAACTACTGGAGTTCCTGTTTTCAATAACTCGTACAGTGCAGATCCTGTGACACTGACAGTTGATGCTGATACTGCTCTCAGAGGTGACAAGACACTGACAGGCAGAGATATGCTTGAGAATGAAACCTTTGAGTTCACGCTGACAGCAGGAGACGACAGTACAGAGGAAGCAATCAATGCTGGAACGGTTGCCATCGCAGAGAACGGCGACAGAGCATCCGTATCTGGCGGAACGAACAAGAAGCCTACAAGCTTCAACTTCGGAGATGTGACCTTTACAAAAGAAGGAACATACACCTTTGACATCAAGGAAACTGTACCTGATCCGAAAGCCGGCGGAATGACATACGACCGTCACACTGCAAAGGCGACTGTCGTAGTGACAGACGATGGCAACGGTCAGCTCGAGGCAGCGGTTTCATATGACAACGGTACTGTTTCCAATGCATCGGACAGAGCAGTATTCGAGAATAAATACGAAGCATCTCATGCATACAGCACCAACGGCGGACTGAATATTGAAAAGGTCCTCAACGGCAGGACAATGAAAGCGGGAGAATTTGCTTTCGAGATCACACCGTCAGAGGGCGCACCTGCCATCAGCGACAGCGACAGGGAATTCACAAATGTCGAGAGGAGAGCTTCCGGCATACCAGAGACAATGAAGAAGCTGCAGGGACTCGTGTTCACTCAGGATAACGCAGGTACGACATACACTTATACTGTACAAGAAGCTGCCGGAGATCTCATAGGTGTGACATACGACGACACAGAATATACAGTTGCTATCAAAGTCGTGGATAATGGCGACGGCACGATGCACACAGTGACGACAATCATGTGGACTGCAGCAGACGGTTCAGAGCAGACAGCTGTTTACGACAGCTCTGATGCAGAAGCAGGCATACCTACAGTGAGATTCGACAACAGCTACAAGGCTGCAGCTGCAGACCCTGTTGATATCACAGAAGGATTCCAGAAAGTCCTGAAGGGGCGCGACTGGAAAGACAGCGACAGCTTCACATTTACATTAAGGGCTCTGACAGACGGCGCACCGATGCCTGAGAAATCAGAGGTAACCGTAAGCAAGGCTGACCTGACAGATGGTAAAGCACCTGTCAGCTTTGGCAATATAACATTTACGAAGGCCGGCGCTTATGAATATGAAGTTAAAGAACAGGATCCTGGAGACAGTGGTGCAGCAGGAGTGAAATACGATACTGCAGCAAGAACCATCACGGTCACAGTGACAGACAATGAAAACGGCCAGCTTGAAGCAGTTGTAACAACTGTAGCGGGCAGCAGGACATTTACAAATAAATACGAGACAGAAGACCTGTCTCTTGATGAAGTGTGCGGAGTAAGCGTCACCAAGGTGCTCTACGGACACGATATGGCGAAGGATCAGTTCGAGTTCACCATCAAGGCGAAAGACAAGGCTTCAGCAGATAAAATGAACATAAGCCTTGACGAAGGTGCTGTATTCGGTAATCCGGCAGCAAATGATTCAGAAGTGAGCACACTGATCGATTCACTGGGAATGATCCTGACTCAGGAAGATATCGGAAAGACATACACTTACACCATTGCAGAGACAAAGGGCAGCGATAAGGGCTATGTATACGATAAAAACCAGTATAAGCTGGAGATAACGACGATAGACAATGGAGACGGTACGCTCAAGGCAAATATCGTACTGACAAATACGACTACAGGCGAGAAGATCTTCAACAAGACTGTAAGCAAGGAAGAGCCTGCAGCCGGTCAGGAGGGTATCGCTATAGGCTTCGAAAACCGTTATGACGGTTCTACAGACGCCGATGGCGGCACAAAGGCAGATGTCAAGGCAGACAAGACGCTGACAGGGCGCTCATTGAAAGCTGATGAATTCACATTCATGCTTGCCACAAAACCTGCGGACGGCAGTGAAGGCGAAGTGCTTCAGACCGTGAAGAACGACAGCAGCGGCAATATCGCATTCAGCTCGCTGAGCTACAAGACTTTAGACGAGGCGGCAGGTGAAAATGCTGTGATACTCAGCGATGCAGTCAGAGAAGGCTATGCGGTGAAGTCTGTCGATGATGACGGCAGGACAGTCTACACTCTGAGCTACAGAGTTTACGAAGACAGCTCGGCTCTTCCTGGAGGCGTGAGCATGACCTCAGGAACGTTTGATTTCACGGTTACTGTGACGGATAACGGAGACGGTACGCTGACAGCAGTTACGAAATATCCTGACGGCAAATCCAAGTTCGGATTCGTCAACCAGTATGGTACAGATGATGTCGATGTGAACGTGACGGGCAGCAAGACACTGTCTTATGCAGAAGGTCTGACACCGAACGATATCACAGGCAAGTTCACATTCACGATCACAGCACTCACAGACGGTGCACCGATGCCTGATAATACAACGGCGAAAAACGATGCAGCCGGCAACGTGAACTTTGGCAAGACGACTTTCAAGCTCAGCGATCTTGAGGACGTGGCACCAGCTGCTGACGAATCGAGAACAAAGGTATTTGAATACAAGGTGACAGAGGCAGGCAGCGCTGCAGGCGTGACGAATGATCCGGATGCCGTTACAGGCAAGACATTCACGATCACACTCACAGATGACGGAAACGGCAAACTGACAGCAACATGCGATCCAGCGGAAGGTCCGAAGTTTACATTTACCAATACCTACACAGTCGGAGAACTGCCATCGAGCATAACCGACCAGATCAGCATCGATAAGGATCTCACAGGCAGAGACCTCAGAGACGGCGAATTCAGCTTCGAGCTGCTTGAAGGCGGTGAAGTGATCGCAACAGGCAGCAACGATGCAAAGGGCAAGGTAACATTCAGCCGCATCACATACACTGAGCCTGGAAACCACACTTACACAGTACGTGAGGTCAAGGGCAGTGCAGGCGGTGTGACTTACGATGATCAGCTGTACACTGTTTACACGCAGATCACCGACAATGGCGACGGCACCCTCAAAGCAAAGCATCAGGTGATCACAATGATAACTGATAATGAGGCAGTTCCTGCAGAAAAGAACGCCATCACCTTCAGCAACAAATACAAGGCTGCGCCGACATCAGTGACGGTCGGAGCTGTCAAGAAGCTTGAAGGCAAGGCTCTGGAGGCAGGACAGTTCACATTCCAGCTGAAGGATGCGGACGGCAAGGTGATCGCAGAGGCGAAGAACGACAAGACAGGAGCAGTCATGTTTGACACTGTGAAGTTCAAAAAAGCAGGCGTATATGAATACACTGTTTCAGAAGTGAACGACAAACAGGCCAACGTTAAATACGACGAGCATGTTTACAAGATCAAGGTAACAGTCACGGATGACGGCAGCGGCATGCTTACCGCAGAAGTGAGCGATGGCAGCATCGTATTCACCAATCATTACGAGCCTGCAGGAACAGGCACGGATACAGGTGACAACAGCAACATGGCTGTGGCTCTGGGTCTGATGATGATGGCTGCGACAGCAGGCGGAGCAGTGCTCGTAAGAAGAAAGATAAAGCAGTAATCAAATTCCAAAATGACATATCCAATCTGATTTAAGACAGGAGGGCGACGCGAAAGCGATCGTCCTCTTGTCGTATCTGCAGGTGCGCCCGGCGATCTGTAGTAACACCGGGTGATCTGCAGCAACACCGGGCGATTTAAGAATTCTTAACGGCAGAGTTAATGATTGACTAAGAAATATGTGGCAGATTATACTTGTGATATCAGAATGACAGTCGCGGCCGCAGATCTGCAGACGGCATGCGGTGACAGATGCGGGAGCAGGTGTATGCAGATGCAGCAGTTTGCAGTCCCGGTCCGCAGCTCGCAGGCAGCGTGAACAAAGGCAGGTGAAGCATGAAAGAATACTCGATATTAATGATAGAAGACGATGAAGATATCCGCGAGGGCATCAGGATACTTTTCAGCGGTGAAAACTACAGAATAACCGAGGCAGGGAGCGGAGAAGAAGGCTTGCGCCTTTTCTCCGGCGACATCGATCTCGTGATACTCGACATCATGATGCCGGGCATCAGCGGACTAAAGACTTGCGAAGAGATCCGCAGGATATCCAACGTCCCGGTCCTTTTCCTTACTGCAAAGTCGCAGGAGTCGGACAAGCTCATAGGTTTTATGGCCGGCGGAGACGACTATCTGGTAAAGCCGTTCACATATTCGGAGCTGCTGGCCAGAACGAAGGCCCTTCTGAGGAGATACACCGTCTACAAAGGCAAAGATATACCGGAGCAGCCGATCATCGAAGAAGCGGGGTATATCGTCAGAAAATCGCTGAAAGTCAGTACGACTTACAATGAGGTCTTCCGTGACGGCCGTAAAATAGAGCTTTCTGAAATAGAGTACAGGATGCTCCTGCTGATGATAAAAAATCCGGGCAGGATATTTTCCACTAAAAACCTCTACGAGTCGGTATGGAACGAGCCGTATTTTTACATATCGAACAATACCGTGATGGTGCATATAAGAAAGCTCAGGATGAAAATAGAAAACGATCCAAAGAATCCCGAGTATATCCACACAGTATGGGGGAAAGGATACAGGTTCAATGCATCTGATAAGTAACAGAAAGACACTTGCAGGACAGCTGGCGATCCTGATAGCGCTGGCATTTGCAATAGCTGCATCCCTTTTCATAGCTGCGGACAGGATCTCCACAAAAGCGATCAGCAAATACCTCGAGGCGTCAAGTTATGTCGAACGGCAGAACGATATGTATGCTGAAAAACTGCAGGAGTTCGTGACAGAAAACGATATCAGCTCGACAGACAGGAAAGCGCTTGGCGAGTGGACACGCGAACAGAAGCGGATCTGGTTCGAGATATACCAGGACGATTCATGGATATATGAATCCGGCGGTCCGTTCAAGGGAGAATCGGTAGAGAGTGATCTATCGGATGAAACTCATGCACGAAAGATTGTGTTCGCAGATGGGACATTCGATGTCTATTTTGCCGGGAATTACACATATCAGTTCTATTATCGTGCGCTGATAGCCGAGCTGGACGTGTGCTTTGCGATCTTTTTCTTCATAGTGATGGCGGGTGTGAGCCGGATGATAAAGTATGTCAGGAAGCTCAAGGAAGATATCGAGATCCTGGAGGGAGGCAATCTGGAGTACGAGGTCACTGTAAAGGGGCGCAATGAGCTGGCGGCGCTGGGCGAGAGCATAGACGCATTCAGGAAGTCGATCCTGCATCAGTTCGAGAAAGAGGAAGAACTCAAAGCGCTGAACAGCAGGATGGTCACGGATATGTCGCACGATATCAGGACGCCGCTGACGGCCGTGATGATATATACGGAAGCGATAAAGCACGGGAAATATGAAAATGAGGAACAGATGATGCATTACGTGGATCGTATAGATGATAAGCTGCACAGGATAAAGTATCTCACGGACAGGATCTTCAAATATTCGCTGGAAAAGGATACTGCAGAGCTTCCGGATATGGAGGACACTTTCAGGAATGTTTTTTCGGAAGCGCTTTCCGGCGTGGTGGAATATCTGGAGCAGCAGGGTTTTCGCACGGAGACGTCGATAGAGTGGTATGAGCAGGAGGTGTCGGTGTACAGCGAGGATATCGACCGCATACTCAATAACATCGTCTCTAATATCGTAAAGTACGCAGATGCCGGTGAGCCGGTAAGGATAAGGTCCGTGTCGCAGGATGGATATGCGGGGTTTGTGTTTGAGAACACCGTGGCGGGTGTATCCGACAGCTCAGGGTGCAGTAAAGTGCCGGCCTCAGGCAGCGGCGTCGGGGTCGGGGGCGGTGTCGAGAGCAGCGGCATAGGACTTCGCAGCATAATGAAACTCATGGAAAGAGCCGGCGGGCTTTGCGATATAAAGCAGGGCAGCGAGACTTTCAGCATAACCGTGATGTTCGGGGGATGATCATTTGTCGCAGGGCACACATATGCTCCGGCAGAAAGTATAGTGGATCTTAGAAACACTTCAGGATTATTAATAAACTCCTTCAGAAACGATTAATAAACAAATGTTAAAATATACAGACAAATGTAATTATTGTAATTATTCGTTGTTTAAGGAGGAAGAAGTATGTCTGACAATAAAGCGACAATGAATGCGGGAGTCGGCGAGCATGGACTTAAAAAGAAAAAGATAGGTGTTCCTACTGTAGTGTTCATGATCTTCTGTCTGGTTGCTGCCGGATGTTACGGGATAGAAGAAGCTATCCCGCAGTGTGGTCCGGGGCTTACTATCGTGATGCTGTGTGTGATGCCGTTCGTATGGGCGCTGCCTTTGGGAAGTGTGGCATCGGAGCTCGGTTCAGTAAGACCGCAGGAAGGCGGATACTACAAGTGGGTGCAGGAGGCACTCGGTGAATTCTGGGGATTCCAGGCAGGATGGTGGAGAACGATCTCCATATATATCGATAACGTGTCATACGTTATACTGGCAGGTGGATATGCTGCCTCACAATGGGATCTGTCAAAGCCTGCAGAGTTTGTTATAAAAGCTGCAATGATAATTATTTTCGTGCTGATCAATATCAAGGGTATAAGGGACGTAGGTATCATAAGCACGATCCTTTCGATACTGGTAATGGTAGCATTTGCGATGGTTGCCGTATGCGGATTCCTTAACTGGGGAGGCAACGCAGAAACAGCCGATACTATTTCATTCCAGATGACTGCATATGAAGCAACGGGAGTCAA
The DNA here is from genome assembly GCA_934247125.1 of uncultured Clostridia bacterium. Lineage (GTDB taxonomy): Bacteria > Bacillota > Clostridia > Peptostreptococcales > Anaerovoracaceae > Lentihominibacter. The sequence continues at coordinate 1,877 of CAKQIZ010000027.1, read as the reverse complement.
AGACTGGTTCCTGCTGATCGCAGGAGGCATATCCGTTATAATGTGGATGTATTCGGGTTACGAATCTATGTCAACTATCGCAGGTGAGATAGAAGATCCACAGGTCATCCCTAAGGGAACGCTGATCACGATACCGCTGATCATGGCGACATATATCCTGCCTACGGTCGCAGGTCTCGGTTCGATGGGCAGATGGACCGAATGGGGTCCCGACGGATCAGGAGTAGGTTACGGTGACGTAGTTGCAACGTTCTGGGGCGCAGGATTCGGTACGTTCTTTATACTGATCGCGATAATCGCACAGTGCTCGATATTCAATACATATATCGCATCGGGTTCGAGAGGCTTCTTCTCACTGGCAGATGACAATCTGGCTCCGCCGGTCATGGTAAAGTGTGACAAGAAAAATGGTGTTCCGTATGTATCAGTTCTTTCGATAGGCATATTCAGCCTGGTACTGTGCATGTGCCCGTTCGGTCTTATCATCATACTTGACACGACTATGCTGGCTGCATCATACATCATGATATACATTTCGGCTATTATTCTTAGAAAGCGTATCCCGAAGGAGGAGTATAAGTTCAGAGTGCCCGGCGGTGACGGCTTCTTCAAACTTATCTGCATAGTGCCGATCTTCGTTGCTTTATTTGCACTGATGATAAACGGAGCTGACTATTTCCTCGGAGGTATGGTAGGTCTGATGACGGGACCGCTGCTCTACTTCATCTGGAGAAGACGATACGGCGGACTCACGAAGAAAGACAGCGTGAAGTTCCCGGTGAATCCGAAAACAGGCCTTGCAGAGGGAGATACAAGAAAGATCGCGTTCCTGCTCATGATAATGTCGATATTCAATATGATCGAGATATTATTTGCACCGTGGTACGAAGGCTGGGATTCAGGAGACGGCCCTGTGGCAGAGGATTATTTTGACGGTATGTTCCCTAATGCCAATATAGACGTACTGCTGAACATATTACAGAACGGACTGTACATAATCACAGCGATAAGCGTCATCGGATGCATAGTATTCTATATTCTCTCGAAGAAAGTAGAACCTGAAAAGAAATTATCTGATATATAGTAACAATTACATTTATCTGAAAGTCCCCTGCGGAAACAATGTTCCCTGTGGAAGCGATATTTCTCAATAATACCGACTTTCAGAGAAGAGCCGCCTTGCCGTACAGAGTCAGACCGATTCAGACCGATTTAGACCGACTCAGAGTGACTAACGGCATCCAGGCGGCTTTTTCATGCGTATAGCAGAGAGATTGATGATATAAGCATTTCTGCACAGATAGTGGGAATCACTGTAAAGGGATGCTTTCGGGAGATGTGCAAGTTGCTTATGCTTGTGATCATTGGGGTCCGGCTGATGTGTAGGATTTCTCTTTTTTGAAAATCATTACACATCTCATTCCTCATCTGTGCAGTTTTCCGTGAATTTCGTTTTGTATTACACAAGAATATGGATGATTTTTACAAAAAAGCTGCTTTTTCATGCGATTTTGGCGTTTTGCATGCGATCCCGCACAAAATCATGTGTAATATTTTTTTGAGAACTATCATTTCTGCACAAATCCGAGCCCGGATGTGCAATATTTCTTCGATATCCTAAATATTACACAAATGCCGGTCGGAACAGATTCAGATCATTTGGTTTATACAGTCGCGCCTGTACGGCGCAATATACTTCTATAAGTTTAATATATACCACTTGTAAAGGGGATGTTCTCAGATAGGCGTAAAAGGACACTCTCAAGGAGAAGTGTTGATCGTGCTTGTGAGCATTGGTCGACTTGATACGCAGAATTTCCCGTTCTTAAAGAATACTATGTCTCAAGCGCATCCGGTTTATCAGAGTCAGAAATCTC
>CAKQIZ010000026.1 GCA_934247125.1 uncultured Clostridia bacterium | reverse complement strand
TCATTCATTTTATCCACATATTTCTTGTAATAGGCAACAGGATCAGGCATTTCATCTGAAGTCAGCTCTTCGACATAACCGATCGCCTCGACGCTTGTTGATCTTGGCTGTTTCAACTCTTTGTTCCAGCGAGATTCGTATACCTGCAGATAAGTTCCCTTTTGTTTCTTTGTTTGTCTGAGATAGTAAGCCATATACTCTCCTTTACGAAACACTATAAAGTACTATTAGTATATCACGAACATAAAAAAATTTCAATAAAAAACACCCAAAACGGGCGCGCTTTTTCATTGAAATTTCAAGCTTTTTAAAGGCAGGGGATATTTTATATGAAGAAAAACGGATTTTTACGTCGGAATCCTCATAGTACTTCTACGGAAGACGAGTTAATGTGTAATGTGCATAAATTCCCTTGACTTTGCAGCACCTACACGATAAAATTACAGAAGTATAAAAATCAAAACTGAGGCTGTGATGAAGACAGTAACCCCGCATAATAACCTTACAGAGAGATGCATTTTAGCTGAGAGTGCATCGGTGAAGCGGATCGTGAAAATCACTTCGGAGCCCGACACTTTAAGAGAGACGGGATGATGGTCCCGTAACTAGGGTGGTACCGCGGTTTATTATCGTCCCTAACATCAGCAGTTGGGGACGTTTTATTTTGAAAGGAATGCAAAAGATGATCAAAAATTTATCTGAAAAACCTATCGCCGAGCTCCAGATGGAGCAGGCTGAAAACTGGGAAAAAGAAGATCTGTTAAGCAAATGTGTCAGCACGAGAGAAGGCAAGCCGTCGTTCATATTTTACGAGGGGCCTCCTACTGCAAACGGCAGACCGGGAATACACCATGTCATAGCCAGGACGCTCAAGGACTCGGTATGCAGATACAAGACCATGCAGGGTTTTGCGGTAAAGCGTAAGGCAGGATGGGATACTCACGGACTGCCTGTAGAGATAGAAGTCGAAAAGCAGCTCAAAATGAGCGGCAAGCAGGATATCGAGAAATACGGGATCAGAGAATTCAATGAAAAGTGCAAGGAATCGGTATTCACATATGAAAGCATGTGGAGACAGATGACAAAAAGGATGGGGTATCTGATCGACCTGGATCACCCGTACATCACTCTCGACAACAACTACATCGAGACCGGCTGGTGGATAATCAAGGAATTCTTCAAGGCAGGACTCGTATACGAAGGCCACAAGATCCTTCCGTACTGCCCTAGATGCGGGACAGGCCTGGCTTCACACGAAGTTGCGCAGGGATACAAGGAGATCAAGGTAAATACAATAACTGCAAAGTTCAAGAGAAAGGATGCAGATGAGTACTTCCTCGCATGGACGACCACACCGTGGACGCTCGCTTCGAACGTTGCGCTGACAGTAGGCCCTGACGTCGGTTACATCAAGGTGAAGATGACCGCAGGCGATGAAGAGGGCAATGTGTTCTATGTTGCAAAGGTCCTTGCGGACAAAGTCCTTGGAGAAGGCAATTATGAGATCATTGAGGAGATGAAGGGCAAAGATCTCGAGTACGTGGAATACGAACAGCTAATGCCGTTCATCACTCCTGACAAGAAAGCATTTTTCGTTACATGCGCAGACTATGTGACTATCGAAGACGGTACCGGTATCGTGCACACTGCACCTGCGTTCGGTGAAGACGACTACAACACAGGCAGAAGATACGATCTTCCTGTAGTGAACCCTGTAGATGAACAGGGCAAATACACAGATACTCCGTGGAAGGGCAGATTCGTAATGGAGGACGGCCTCGACATAGATATCATAAAGTGGCTCGCAGCAGAGAACAAGATCTATGCTAAGGAAAAGATGGAGCACAATTATCCGCACTGCTGGAGATGCGGTACCCCGCTCCTTTACTATGCTAAGCCTAGCTGGTATATAGAAATGACGAAGCTCAAGGATCAGCTCGTTGCAAACAACAACACAGTCAACTGGTTCCCTGATTTTGTAGGAGAAAAGAGATTCGGCAACTGGCTCGAAAACGTCAACGACTGGGCAATCTCCAGAAACAGATACTGGGGAACACCGATCCCTATCTGGAGATGCGAATGCGGTCATCTGGAATGCATAGGCAGCAGAGCTGAACTCGTTGAAAAAGCTCAGGAAAACATCACTGAGGATATCGAACTGCACAGACCGTATGTCGACGATGTGCATCTCACATGCCCTCACTGCGGCAAGACGATGACAAGGATACCGGAAGTAATGGACTGCTGGTTCGACAGCGGAGCAATGCCGTTCGCACAGCAGCACTATCCGTTTGAAAACAGCGAGAACTTCGACGAAGAACTGTTCCCAGCAGACTTCATATGTGAGGGAATAGACCAGACCAGAGGATGGTTCTACTCACTGATGGCTATATCCACATTCATCAAGGGCAGAGCACCGTACAAGAACGTGCTCGTAAATGACCTGATCCTGGACAAGAACGGCAAGAAGATGAGCAAGTCTAAGGGCAACACGGTAGATCCGTTCGAACTGTTCGACAAGTACGGTGCAGACGCTACGAGATGGTATCTGCTCCACGTGTCACCGGCATGGTCGCCGACGAAATTCGATGAAGACGGACTGATCGAGGTAGTGAGCAAGTTCTTCGGAACACTGAAGAACGTATACAACTTCTTCGCACTCTATTCGAACCAGGATGAAATAGATCCCGCTTCGATCGAGATCGCATACGATCAGAGACCTGAGCTTGACAGATGGATCATCTCTAAGTACAACAACCTGATCAAAGAAGTGACTGACGACATGGACAGGTACGATCACATGAAATCAGTAAGAAAGATACAGGAATTCGTCAATGAGGATCTGTCTAACTGGTATATCAGAAGAGCAAGGAGAAGATTCTGGGGCGAAGAGCTCAACGATGACAAGAAAGCAGTATATGCAACTACTTACGAAGTGCTCGTAGGTCTTGCGAAGATGATAGCTCCGTTCGCACCGTTCATTTCAGATGAGATCTATCAGAATCTGACAGGTGAGGAATCAGTTCATCTTGCATACTTCCCTGCGGCAGACGAGAGTCTCATCGATGAAAAGGTAGAGGAGAGGATGGACCTCGTAAGAACTCTCGTGGGACTCGGAAGAGGAACGAGAGAAAAAGAGAGGATCAAGGTAAGACAGCCGCTCGCAGAGATACTCGTTGCAGGCAAATATCAGGCTGTGATAGACGATCTGGCTCCGCTGATCATGGAAGAGCTGAACGTAAAGAAAGTAGTATTCGAGAGCAAGCTCGACGAATACATGAACTATGCACTCAAGCCTAACTTCAAGGTCGCAGGACCGATGCTCGGAAAGAACATCAAGGCATTCGGCGGCGCACTGGCAAAGGCTGATCCGGCTCAGACTGTTGCAAAGCTCGAGGCAGACGGAAAGATCGACATGGAGATCGGCGGCGAGACAGTCGAGATCACAAAGGATATGGTCGATGTGAAGATATCCGCAAAAGACGGCTTTGCAGTAGCTATGGAAAACAACGTGTTCACTATTTTAGAGACGACTCTTACGCCTGAACTCATAAGCGAAGGACTTGCAAGAGAAATCGTTTCAAAGGTGCAGCAGCTCAGAAAGCAGAACGACTATGAGATGATGGACAACATCAGGATCTTTGTCGATGCGGATGAGGATGTTGCTGCAGCTATCGATGCGTACAGAGATTATATAATGAAGGAAACTCTGGCTGTTGCAGTTGAAAACAGGGCTGGCATCGACACATGCGACATCAACGGACACAAGACAGGGCTTGATGTGGAGAGAGTTTAATGGAAAAAACAGATCTTCTCGGGCTTACGGAAGAAGAACTCATGGATCTTGCAAAGGCTGCAGGTGAAGCTCCGTTTCGAGGGAAACAGATCTTCAAGTGGCTTTCGCGAGGCGTCAGGGATTTTGACGAGATGACGGATCTTTCCGTAAAGCTCAGGGAGAAATTGAAAGAAACAGCATGTATGAACGGGCTGGAGACGATAAACGTGCAGCATGACAGGAAGGACGGGACAAGAAAATTCCTGTTCGGTCTTCAGGACGGCAACACGGTGGAAAGTGTATTCATGAAATACAGATATGGAAATTCGCTGTGCGTGTCATCTCAGGTGGGCTGCAGGATGGGCTGCAGATTCTGCGCATCTGCGCTCGACGGTTTTGTCAGGAATCTGACTGCCGGGGAAATGCTCGAGCAGATATATGCAGTGGAAGCCTATACCGGAGAAAAGATCGATCACATCGTGGTGATGGGAATGGGGGAGCCTTTTGACAACTATGAGAATCTCAAAAGGTTTCTTCATATACTGCATGCCAGGAACGGCAGGAATCTCAGCTACAGGAACATCACGGTATCCACAAGCGGTATCATTCCGGTGATAAAGCAGTTTGCCGAGGATTTTCCGCAGGTCAATCTGGCGATATCGCTGCACAGGCTGACAGATGAAGGCAGAAGTGCGCTGATGCCTGTGAACAAAGCATATCCTGTCGACCAGCTGCTTGCGGCTGCAGGCGAATATACGGAGAAGACAGGGCGGAGAGTCACGTTCGAGTACGCCCTTATAAGGGGCGAGAACGATACACCTCGGGATATGGAGCTGATGAAGAAAAAGCTCAGAGGCATGCTCTGTCATGTGAACCTGATCCCGCTCAACAGGGTCGAGGAGACAAGTCTTCACGGAAGCAGCAGGAAACGTGCGGAGGAGATTGCAGAATGGCTCGGTGACAACGGCATAGCGGCGACTGTGCGCAGGGAAATGGGCGCAGATATAGACGGTGCATGCGGGCAGCTCAGACGCAAGGTGAACCGAGATCGGTAGAATGGATAATTTGCGAATGTTCAGATTTTAATACTTGATTTCCAGTTGCTCAAAATACATACATGGTGTATAATTATAGCTAACATAAATTCGCATATAACAATATATCGAGGAGGGTAATATTATGGTGAAATTACTTATAGGACATAAAGGTAGCGGTAAAACAGGACAGATGGTGCAGCTGGCAAACGACAGCGTTAAGGAAAGCAATGGAAGCATAATATTTATTAATAAAAACCACAGACTTACATACGAGCTGGCTCATGAGATCAGAGTCATCTGTATGGAAGACTATGAACATATCACGAACATAGATGAGTATATCGGTTTTGTATACGGCATCATCAGTTCAGATCACGACATCGAGACTATCTTCATCGACAGCATACTGAAGCATGCGGATGTTTCCCTCGGAGATCTTCCGGAGTTTATCGACAGACTCAAGGCTATATCGAAGCTGTTCGATCTTAACTTCGTAGTAAGCGTAAGCGCTGAAAAAGAAGAGATGATAGGTGTTAACTTTGACGGATGCGAGATCCTGAACTGATCAACCGGAAGACAATAATAGCAGAAAAGTATCAAAAGGCGGTGAATTCACCGCCTTTTTTAGGGATTTTTAAGGACGTGAATTTAATGAAAAAAGCATATATCTGTGTAATACTTACGGCATTTCTATTCGGTACGATGGAAGTCGCGTGTAAAATGGCGGGCAGCCAGCTGGATCCTTTTCAGCTGACATTCCTGAGATTTATGATAGGAGGACTGATACTGCTGCCGTTTGCAGTGACAGAGCTGAAGAAAAACAACATAAGACTTACTGCAAAAGACTTCATCAGGCTGGCAGGAGTGGGGATCCTCGGGATCCCTGTGAGCATGGTGTTTTTTCAGCTTGGCATTATGAATTCAAATGCGGCGACAGCTTCGGTACTGATCTGTATAAATCCGTGGTTCACGATGATATTTGCGCATTTCTTTGCAAATGAAAAATTGAATAAAAACAAGATGATCGTGCTGGCGGTAGGTCTTGCAGGTCTTATTTTCATGATAAAGCCGTGGAACATACAGGAAGGCAATACGGTCATAGGTATGATATATATGCTGCTCGCGGCTGTATTTTTCGGGGCATACACTGTTGCTGGGAAAGTCAGCGTGCAGAAAATGGGAATAATGGCACAGACCAGCATAAGCTTCATACTGGGATCACTTATACTGCTTATAATAATACTGATAACAGGAAGACCGGTAGTGGCCGGAGTCGCAGACAACATAGCACTGGTGCTTTATGTAGGGATATTCGTAACAGGACTGGGATATTTTTTCTACTTTATGGCAATAAAAGCTTCGGATGCATCTACAGGTTCACTGGCGTTTTTCATAAAGCCGGCGATAGCACCGCTCATGGCAGTGATCTTCCTGAAGGAGACGATACTGTGGAATACATACGTGGGTATAGGATGCATACTGCTTGCATCGTATATCAATATAAGATATCAGAGGAAAGAAAATGAAATCGGAAAAACGGCTGAAGCTCAGTGACGTGGAGCGCATTTTTAAAAACAGAGAATACGGCAGCGAGGAGTTCTTTAAGTTTTTTTCCGTGCTCGTACCTGTAGTAAGGTGCAGAGACGGACTTTATCTTCTCTATGAAAAGAGAGCAAGACATATGAAAAGACAGCCGGGCGAGATATGCTTCCCGGGGGGTGAGCTGGAACCCGCAGAGACGACTGAAACGTGCGCTTTGCGCGAGACACGGGAGGAGATCGGCATCAGTGAGGAACAGATAAAGGTCATATGCCAGCTGGATACGATATACACATACAGTAATTTTGCAATGTACTGTTATCTTGGTATAATAGAGGAAAACACATTATCGTCGATGAAGCTGAACGGCGATGAAGTCGAGGAGACTTTTCTCGTTCCGGTGGAGTGGCTGATCGAGAACGATCCACGCGTGTACTGGACTGAGATCGTGCCGAAGCCGCCTGAAGACTTCCCGTACTATGAAGTCACGGGAGCAGTTTCGTATAAGTGGAGGAACGGCTGGGCTCCGGTGCCGGTGTATGACGAGCTGGACGGCAATGTGATATGGGGACTGACTGCCAGGATCACGAAGAGATTTATCGATGTACTTAAGAACGGTTTCTGTGAAAGTGACCGTAAGGTGCAGACGGAAAAATGCAAAGCGGGCGCTCACGCGGAGTCCTTGTGAGCTATAGGCGTATGGGTCGAGCCGGCTATCGTAATTTGATGAGATGGAGGAAGTAATATGTTCAGGATCGGATTGTGTCAGATGAAAGGTTCGTTTGACAAAGCAGAGAGCATGAAAACTGCAGAAAGATTCATCAGAGAAGCAGCGGACAACGGAGCTGAGATAATCTCACTTCCGGAGATGTGGAACTGTCCGTACTCGAATGACTACTTCAGAGAATACTCTGAACCGGAAGATGGCAGGACTGTAGAGTTCATGTCAAAACTTGCATCGGATCTGGGGATATATCTGGTAGGAGGATCGATACCTGAGCTGGATGGGGGAAACGTCTACAACACTTCGTTTTCGTTCGACAGGATCGGTAATTTGATCGGAAGACACAGAAAGGTCCATCTGTTCGACATAGACGTCGAGGGAGGTATCAGATTCATGGAGTCGGATACGCTTACTGCGGGAGAGGACATGACCGTCATAGACACGGAATTCTGCAAGGTCGGTGTAGCGGTATGCTACGACGTGAGATTTCCTGAATGGTTCAGGAAGATGACGCTTGCGGGAGCTGAGCTGATGATACTTCCCGCGGCATTCAATCTTACAACGGGACCTGCGCACTGGGACATCACGATGAGAGCCAGAGCACTGGACAACCAGGTGTATTTCGCGGCAAATTCGCCTGCGAGAGATGAAAATGGTCCTTATCAGGCTTACGGCGGTTCATGCATAGCTGATCCGTGGGGCCGGTTTATAGCGCATGCCGATGAAAAGGAATGCATCGTTTATGGGGATATAGATCTTGAACGTGTCAGAGCTGTCAGGCAGCAGCTGCCGCTTCTCAGGCACAGGAGAGAGGAACTTTACTAGGAGGGATCGGATGATGAAAAAAATAATTATGCTGCTTTCAGCTGTACTGATGATATTCACGACAGCCGGATGTGGAGCGCCTGAAGCCGAACAACCGGAGGATCAGGTGAGTTACGAGATAGCGATGGTGACAGATGCCGATATGATAATGGACGGCGGATACAGCCAGGTGGCGTGGACTGCGATAAGCGAGTTCGGAGCTGACAAGGGTGTATCACACAAGTATTACAAAGCACCGGAGGCTTCGGATGAAGCTTACATGGAGACGATAGACAATGCAGTGGAAAAGGGCGCGAAGCTGATAATCGCGGATGGGTCTTCATTTGCGGACGTTGTCTGCAATGCGCAGAAAGAATATGAGGATGTAAAATTCATACTGATAGATTCAGAACCGGTGGACAAGGAGTCAGGGAAGTCTGATATTGGAGAGAATACCGCAGTAGTGATGTTCGCATCCGAGCAGGCAGGATATCTTGCCGGGTACAGCGCCGTAAAAGACGGAAAGACACAGCTGGGCTTTATCGGAGATGAGAAAAAGCCTGTAGTTATGGATTACGGTTACGGATTCCTGCAGGGGGCTGATGCGGCAGCGAAGGAAAACGGCACTGCAGTATCGGTAAATTACCACTACTGTACTTCAGATGATACGAGAGAGTCTATACTTAGCACGGCCTCCGAATGGTACGGGGCAGGTACAGAAGCGATATTCGCATGTGGAGAAACGGTAGAACAGCCTGTGATAGAAGCTGCGGAGCTTATGGACAAGAAGGTGATCGCAGCTGAAACTGACAAGAGTGAAATGTCTGATACAGTGATGACATCTGCGGTAAAGGATATAGGCGGCGTGCTTGAAGAACTGCTAAAGCAGTACAGTCGAGACAAGTTCCCGGGTGGAGAAGTCAAGGCATATAATGCGGAGAATGACGGGATCTGGCTGGAAATGAGCAATGGCAGATTCGCTGCTTTTTCGGAATCTGATTACAGCAATGTGCTCGATACGATCAAGGACGGCATAGTAACGGTGAAGACTCACAGCAGCGGAGATATCGCTTCGCTCGGACTTTCGAAGGTCACAGTGACAGAGAAATAGTATGGGAAAATAAGGATAATAAAAAACATAACCATTTGATGAGATGTAAAAAGCGTCTCTTCAGGATATCGCTGACAGGTATCGGCAGATCATCCTGAGGAGACGCTTATTTAATGCATTGGATCGATAAAACTATTTTTTAAGAGGCAGGGTAGATGATGTCCTGTCTTTGATATTGATGTACTCGCGCGGCTGCTGCACCGAGTTGTAGGCAGGTCGCATCAGCTTTCTTCCGGCAACGAGCTCTTCGATCCTGTGTGCGCACCAGCCTGAGAGCCTTGCTGTGGCAAACAGCGGTGTTGCGATAGTAACAGGTATATCGAGAGCGTCGTATACGAAGCCCGAATACAGATCCACGTTGGCAGGCATAGGTTTTTCGATGCCGGTGACTTCTGCGTAGAGCTGAGGCGTGCGCCGTTCGATGTAGTCACACAGCAGGAAGTCATCTACGAGATTCTTGTTCTCTGCGAGCTTCTTGGACATCGATTTGAGAAGCTTTGCTCTCGGATCAGACAGTGTGTATATCGCATGTCCCATACCGTATACGAGACCGGTCTTGTCGTTCGCTTCTTTTTTGAGGATCTTTACGAGATAGTCGTCGAGCTTGCCTCTGTTGTTGAAGTCAGGAACGTGAGCCTTGATATCAGCGATCATGTTGATAACTGCAATGTTTGCTCCGCCGTGTTTAGGACCTTTCAGCGAGCCGATCGCAGCTGAAATGGCTGAATATGTATCGGTACCGGTCGAAGAGATCAGATGTGTCGTGAATGACGAGTTGTTTCCGCCGCCGTGCTCCGCGTGCAGTATCATGGAAAGATCCAGCAGTTTCGCTTCGATATCCATATATTCTCCCATAGGCCTGATCATCCTGAGGATGTTTTCCGAAGTGGAGAGCTCAGGAATAGGGTTATGCAGGTGAAGGCTCATGTTGTCGTAGAATGAAGCCTTTGCCTGATATGCATAAGCGATCAGCGCCGGGAAATATCCGATCAGGTTTATCGACTGGCGGAGTACATTAGGGATCGATATATCGTCCGGATTGTCATCGTAGCAGTACAGTGCCAGTACGCTTCTTGCCAGCTTGTTCATGATGTTGTTTGATGGTGCTGTCAGTATCATGTCGCGTGCGAAACCATTAGGCAGTTCACGCTTAGCGCCGAGCATTTTTTTGAAAGCTTCAAGTTCAGATCTGCTCGGGAGTGTTCCGAATATCAGCAAGAAAGTGATTTCTTCGAAGCCGAAACGGTCTTCTTTTATGCAGTTTTCGACAATATCTTCAATGTTGTAACCTCTGTAAAAGAGTTTTCCGTCGACAGGTATCTTGTTGCCTGCAGAGTCCACTTCGTATCCGCGGACATCTCCGATTTTGGTAAGACCCACCACGACTCCTGTTCCGTTGGAGTTTCTCAAACCTCGTTTTACATTGTTTTTTATATAAAGATCAGATTCGATTTTGTCGTTAGTTTCAATGGTTTTAGCGCTATAATCGAGAAAATCCTGGACGAGTGTGGATTTGACAGTATTTTTTATTTCTTCTTTCACCGCACTTTTTACGGTCTTTTTCATGTCGTGTCTTTTGCTTTTGTTCCTGTTAAACATTCAAGACCTCCTTATAATCAATGCTTTACAGACTAAAGTATAACACATCAGAACAGTAAAGTAAATTACATAAATATGGCATGAAAGGCTATTTCGTTTTGACCGCAAGATAGTACATGTAAACAACCGGAAAATGTACACATGTACACGCGTACACTGGTATATTTGTATACGATCAGTTAAAACGGGTCGATCGTACCTGTAAACAGCAGTATCAGTGAAAGTACTGCAAGTACGATTATGATATATGCTATGTTTTTTTCATATCGCCTGAATACGAAAAGATCCTTTTCGCGGCGTCCTTTCATATAGACAAGTATGCCGGGAGCATAAAGTATGCTGGTGATCAGCACCTGGACCATACCGGATGATATGATCATCCATATGCCGTACAGCGTGCCCATGAGTGCGAAGACCCTTTCTCTTATCAGGATCCCGCCATCGATGGAACTGTGTATGCCGGCACTGAACGTGAGCTTTGCATAATAAAGTGCACTAAGCAGATAAGGAAGCATTATCATAGATGCTCCGATAGTGTAGAACGCAAGGTATGAAGACTCGTTGAGAAGCACTATGAGAAGGAAGATCTGTATCAGGATGTTCGTTATTATCAGTGATACTGCAGGGGAACCGTTTTTGTTGCTTTTTCCGAATGCTCTTGTGAATACACCCTGCTTTGCAGCTTCATAAGGACATTCGGCTGCGATTATCGTCCAGCCGAGCAGGGCTCCGGCGATGGAAATGATGACTCCGATGTTTACGATAGTGGCGCCCCATGGACCTACGGCGGCTTCGAGTATATGCGCCATCTGAGGATTGTCGAGGCGTGCGAGATCTTCTGCAGGCAGCACTCCCATACTGAGGACCGCAACGATCACATAAAGTGCGAGAAGCCCCAGGAAACCCGTAAGTGAAGCTTTTCCGACATCATCAGGCTTCTTTGCGCGGGCAGACAGCACGACTGCTCCCTCGACGCCGATGAAAGCCCATACGGTCGACGAGGTGGTGGCCATGATCTGTGAATTGAGCGAAAGTGTACCATTGCCCCAGAAGTTGTCAAAAAATATTTTCGGATCGAATTTTGAAGTGAGAGGAACTGCTGCGATGAATATGAAAATAGGTATCAGCTTGCATATAGTCGCGACCGTGGTGACAAGCGCAGCCTGCTTTACTCCGCGGAGGACCAGTGCAACGATCATCCAGACGAGTATGGAGCCGCATATCACGGATACAGTATTTGTGCCCTTTGCAAATACAGGAAAGAAATAGCCCAGAGAACCGAAGAGCAGAGTGATATAAGAAACGTTGGATATCAGTGCGCTCATCCAGTATCCCCATGCCGAATTGAATCCGACGAATTCGCCGAACCCTTCCTTGGCGTAACTGTAGATGCCGTTTGTCAGTTCGGGTCTGATCATGTTCAGACCGAAGAACGATCGCATCAGGGTGTACATCCCTATGCCGCATATGCCCCATCCTATGAGCACGCTGCCTGTGTGGGCTCCGTTCGACGCCATGTCACCCGCTATAGTAAAGATACCGGCGCCTATAGTCGAGCCTATTATCATGGCGGTCAGGCCGCCGGACCCCAGCTGGTGCGTTTTATCCTGTTTGTTTTCCATAAAAAACTCCTTATAGATGTCCGGGAAGCTGTAAATATGCCCGGACATGATATTTTTGAATATCGTCTAATAAGGAGTATTTCCTGAAATGTCGAAAAAAATTAGTGCTTATATGGTAATGGGGTTTTATTCCAGAAGGCGGAACGTGTTCCTGCTGAAATCTATGATGCCGTCCTCTTTCATATTGTTGAGTTCTCGTGTCAGTGCGCTTCTGTCTACGTTCAGGTAGCTGGCAAGCTCGACTCTTCCGAGAGGGATCACAAAAGCGTCGTTCTCATCGCCGGAGCCGGCCTGCTGAGCCTGAACGGAGAGATATGCCAGGATCTTCTTGCGAAGCGTTTTCTGTGACACGATAGCGAGTTTTTCCATGAGCTGCTTGTTTTTTTCGGCGATCAGCGATACCATGTTTTCTATTATCCTGTGGTGGAAAACGCAGGAAAGCGTGCAGGTGTGCATTATCCTGTAGAACGGTACGGAAAGGAGGCGTGTGTTTTTTGCAGATCGGAATGACACGGAAGCCACAGGGTCGCCTGAGCCTGCAAAAGTTTCTCCGAAAAGCTGGTTTTCACCTATCACTGACAGGATCGTTTCATTTCCCCATATGTCGAGCTTGAGCATGTGTACGGTCCCGGAGAGCACAACGTGGATCCATTTCATCTCATCGGCCTCAAGGGAAATGAACTGTCCTTTGTCATATGTTTTGATCTGACCGCCGATGCATGACATCATGCCGGGAAGATCGCTTTCTTTGATCCCGTGGAAGAGATCGAGCTTTTTTATTTCATTGATATCGCAGTTCATATGATCACCTCTTTACGTTAGTATCTGACTGTGACGTCTGCATATGCAGCAGATTCTCGTGCGGGCTTTTATGTAAAAATTATACGATGTTTTTGTATGTGTTGCAACGGCAACATCATGTATCACGGCTCTGATGTATTTTATATAAAGAAAGAAACATCGGAACAGGAGGAAAAGATAAATGAAAAGAGAAATGCATAAAAAAGACAGACAGATGAGCGCAGAAGCTGCAGAAAAGGCGTTTGCTGCAGGAAATCACGGAACGCTGGCGGTAAACGGTGATGATGGATATCCGTACGCAGTTCCTGTAAATTACATATATGACAATGGAAAGATATATATACATTCAGCAAAATACGGATACAAGATCGAAGCTTTGAAGAACAGTGACAAGGTCTGCTTCTCCGCGATACTTAATTCAAGAGTGCAGCAGGATATGTTCACCGCAGCTTATCAGAGTGTTGTGGCATTTGGCAGAGCGTCATTTGTTGAAGACGATGCAGAAAGAAGAAGGATACTCGAGCAGTTCATATATAAACTGTCGCCTGATTTTGTCGAGGGAGGAATGAAATTCGTCGACGCTGCGATAGGAAAGACTGCGCTCATATGCATAGATGTGGAAGAAATAAAAGGCAAGGAGAATATGGCTAAAACCTTTGATGTGAAATAAAACGCAGCGGGATACAGTATGCCGCGAACGGCGCCGGAACTGTCGATACAGTTTGCAGGAGCTGATCGCGGTATTTTTATTGTGCGTGAGGGTATAAGCTCTGTCGTAGTTGCGAAGTGCTGCTGAGATGAAAACATTTTTTGTGCGGCTTGCGAGGTTTGTCGAATAATGTCGAAATAAAACGCTTTTGGACGGGAAGGAAATGTAGTATAATTTTGATATGGTAAAAAATAGAAAATATAAAAATATTTTCAAAATACCGGAATAACATTATAAAATCTCAGATGAAGCATTAAAAGGGGGAATTACAATGCAGAGATTAAGAGGACGGGTATCGGCGGCACTGCTTGCGGTGCTGCTGGCCACAGTGAGTATCGCGGCTTCATTTTCCGCGGTTTTGACTGCAGAAGCCGCAGAGTACACTGTTGAGAACAGCGGGTATGCCTATGAAGGCTCTACCAGAGTAGGGCGCTTTTCAGTGAACGGAAAAGCTGCATTCTGCTGCGATCATGAAAAGTTCACACCGCCGACAGGAACGAAGGCTTCGGCATCGGTCGGAAACAGTGCAGATGTTGCGAAAGTACTGTATTACGGATATGCAGGTCCGGAGCAGTGGTCAGGGTTTGCGGACAGCAGTTCTGCTCTGGTGGCGACGTCGCTTGCACTGGATCACTATTTCAATAACGGCAGCGGGGACGGCAGTGCCAGCTACAGCGAGTTCATGAAGTTTCTCGATACGAAGGACGCATCGATGTCAGGGACGTCGTATATCATTTACAAGACCGGCAGTGCGTCGTATCAGCGACTGATCGCAAGGATCCCGGATATCAAGGTGTCAGTTTCTGTCACGAAGGAAAGCGTGGAGAAGACATTTACTGAAGGCAATTCATGCTATTCGCTTGCAGGAGCGCAGTATGGCGTCTATGCCGGCGGCAGACTTCTGACGACTGTTACTACGGGCAAGGATGGCAAAGCTTCGGCTGAGATCACTCTTAACAGAGAGGCTGCAGGAAAGATCACGATAAAAGAAATGAAGCCGTCGGAAGGATATGTACTGGATGAGAAGGAGTATGTATGTGACGGCACTTCCGGAAAAATCAGCATAACTTCGAAAGAGCCGCCGGTAAAGAATCCTGTCAGCATGCTTCTTTACAAATATGATTCGGAGACTGAAAAGACGGCAGACGCTGAAGACGGCAAGATTTATATCCCGCAGAAAGGCGGAAGTCTTGCAGGTGCCGTGTTTAAGGTGGATTTCTTCGGTATAAAGCATGATGAGCTTCCTCAGGATAAGGATTACAGCGATCTGAAGCCGCTGCGGACATGGTATTTCAGCAGCGATAAGGATGGGAGGATAAAGTTTGAAAAATCATTCCTGGCACCGGGCTATGAGCAGTCGGAGATTTTTGTTGATCCGGATGACGGCAAGTCATCGGCACTGCCGCTTGGAGTCGTGGCAATAAAAGAAGTGAAGGCACCGGAAGGATATCTGGTAAACGGTGATGTATATGTATCGGAGATAAGAGCAGAAGGTGCAGCTGCAGAGACCGACGCATACCAGATCTCGGAAATACCGGAAAATATAAAGCGCGGCGATCTTAAGTTCTGCAAGACAGAAGATGGATCGAATCACAGGATGGCGGGCATACCGTTCATGATAACATCGCTCCAGGAGAACGGCAGTGATACACAGGACGGGGAAAGTCATATACTGGTGACTGACGAGAACGGATATGCGTCGACGTCAAGTGCAGATAATCTTCATTCATCGAAGATAAATGCGAACGATGGTGCATGGGACGGCTCGTCGATCGATGCTGAGGCACTGGATGCATCAGCCGGCATATGGTTCGGAGAAAGATCGGCTATAAATGATGAACGCGGAGCGCTTCCATACGGCAGATACAGGATCGATGAGCTGCCGTGCAGGAACAACGAAGGGTATAAGCTGCTGAAAGGCATAGAGATAAAAGTCAGCAAAAACAGCAGTCTGATCGAGCTTGGCACGCTCACGAACAAAAAAGTGAAGCTCAAGACGAGTGTGTGGGACAGCGAACTGAACGAAGAACGTGTGACGCTGCCGAGAAAGGATGTGACGCTTACAGACAGAGTGGAATACAAAGGTCTTGAGAAAGGAGAAAAATATACGGTCGAAGGCGTGCTGATGGATAAGTCCACAGGCAAAGAGCTGCTGGTGAACGGCGGTAAAGTGACTTCGACAAAGGAATTCACAGCAGGAGCCGAAAACGGAAAGATCGATATGGAATTCACTTTCGATGCATCAGACCTAAAAGGCTGCAGGATCGTTGTATTTGAGACGCTGGTGAAGGGCGGACTGGTAATTGCCCGACATGAAGATATCGATGATACTGATCAGACGATAAGATTTCTTAGCCCTGATATCGGAACTGAGGCGGTGAATGGATATACCGGTGAAAAATACATCGAGGCAGGGAAAAAGGCTGTAATAAGAGATCGTGTACAGTATAGTGGTCTGATGAGAGGATATACATATGAAATCAAAGGCACGCTTATGGATAGATCGACAGGCGGTGAACTGCTCATAAACGGAGAAAAGGTCACGGCAGTCAAAGAATTCAGACCGAATAAAGGAGAGGGATATATCGAGGTTGAGTTCGTTTTCGATGCATCTTCGGCAGCGGGCAGAGAACTGGTAGTTTTCGAGGAGCTTGAATGGTCGGGGCAGATCATAGCGGAACACAGGGATATGAACGATGAAGGACAGACGGTAACTGTAACGCGTGAGAACGGATCAGTGGTTTCCACGGGAGAACGTATACCGGCGATCATGTTGCCGGCGCTGACACTGATGACGGTATCAGCAGTGATCGCAGTGGCGTTTTTTTACAGAAGAAGACATACAAATCTGTGATATGCAAGATATTAAAAACCCCGCCGGATATGGGAGTCCGGCGGGACTTTTCAAAATAGATAAATCCATTTGTGATATTATCGTTTAATCTTCATCTCCAAGTGAGAATTTTGCATGTACTTTGACTTCTCTATCGTAGCATGAGAAGCAGTTTGCAACGAGCTTGTCATCAGGCTTTGGAGTTATACGGCTTACAACAGGAACTATGATCAGTCCTGCGAGCATTGCCAGAGCGCCTGCATTTATAGGAGACTGCAGTATTTCGGGGAATGAACTCTTGAACAGCAGATTCATTATCATGAGACCGGAACCCCATATGTAACTGCACCAGCAGGCAGCTTTTGTCGTCTTTTTCCAGTAGAGCCCGTAGAGGAGCGGAGCCAGGAACGAACCTGCCAGAGCACCCCAGGACACACCCATAAGCTGAGCGATGAATGTGATGTTGTTTTTGTACTGTATTATCGCGATGACAACGGATATCAGTATGAACAGTATTATCAGGGCGCGTATTATGAGTACCTGAGTCTTTTCGCTCATGTTTTTTATGAAATTATCTTTCAGGAAGTCAAGCGTCAGCGTCGAGCTTGAAGCTATGACGAGTGAAGATAATGTTGACATCGAAGCAGACAGTACCAGAAGGACGACAAGGCCGATCAGGATATCAGGCAGAGTCGAAAGCATCGTCGGTATTATAGAGTCAAACCCGTCGGTCTCGACATTTATCTGATCTGAAAACAGTCGACCGAAACCGCCGAGGAAATAGCATCCGCCTGAAACGATGATAGCGAACAGCGTTGAAATGATAGTGCCCTTATGTATAGCTTTTTCACTTTCGATCGCATAGAATTTCTGCACCATCTGAGGAAGTCCCCATGTGCCGAGTGACGTGAGTATGACTACGCTCAGCAGGCCAAGAGGGTCAGGTCCGAAGAATGAATTGAAGACGCCCGGAGTCGACGATACCGATGGGTCATCGATCTGTGCGAGAGAATCGATCGCTTCGGTGAAGCCTCCTTTGCTCATCAGTACGGCGGCTATTACGGCAACGATGCCGAACAGCATGATTATGCCCTGTATGAAGTCGTTGACCGCTGTAGCCATATAGCCTCCGGCGATAACGTATATACCTGTGAGAACAGCCATTATGATGATACACACTGTGTAGTCTATATTGAACGCCATACCGAAGAGTCGTGACAGTCCGTTGTACAGCGATGCAGTATAAGGTATCAGGAATACGAATATTATTACAGAAGCTCCGATTTTCAGAGATCTGCTGTTGAATCTTGAACCGAAGAATTCCGGCATCGTTGCGGAATCCAGGTGCTGGGTCATGATTCTTGTGCGCCTGCCGAGGATGACCCAGGCGAGCAGCGATCCGATAAGCGCGTTTCCGATACCGATCCATGTGGATGCGATACCGAATTTCCATCCGAACTGGCCGGCATAACCGATAAATATAACTGCAGAGAAGTATGATGTGCCGTAAGCAAATGCTGTGAGCCATGGACCGACAGAACGTCCGCCGAGTACGAAGCCGTTGACGTCAGTTGCGTGTCTTCTGCAGTAGAGGCCGATGCCGATCATCACTGCGAAAAAGATACAAAGTAGTAAGATTTTGATAAACATAGTTTTTTGTCCTTTCCTTTCTTTTTGAAGGACAGTGCATAAAAAAACTGCCCTCCGAACTATGTTCAGAGGGCAGATATTACCGCGTTACCACCTCTGTTCACCGCAGCTTCACAGCTGCAGCCTCACTGAGTTCTTGATAAAACTCGCTCACTGTTACGGGTGAACCCGTTCCGACCTATTTAGTAATGAAACGGTTTAAGTACAGATACGTTTCATCACTGTTCAGTGGACTGCTCTCAGAATGTATTCAGTCAGTTTCCTCCCGGCGCCTCTCACCATCCGGCGACTCTCTGTTGGATTCGTAAAGACTTACTGCTTTCCGGTCCTCGCATTTATCAAAAATTATCGCACGTATTCACATGCATGTCAATAGTAAAATTCATAAAAATTCACAAAAGTGTATTGTTACTCTGCCGGCTGACTAAATGGACTGCTGTTTTTTATGTTGATATATGCAGGAGAAGCGAATATAATTACAATGAACTTTTTAAGGCTGTCAAATCATGACAGATAAAGTACAGACAGAATGGAGATATACGATGAATGAAAAATCACTGACAGCATATATAGATAATGATGCGATGATTCAGACATTATGTGAATGTATAGCGATAAAAAGCATCGGCAGCGAGCCGCAGGAGGGGATGCCGTTCGGAAAAGGCGTGGCTGAAGCACTTGAATTCATACTTGCAAAAGGAAAGGAACTGGGCTTTGAGGCTGTTAATGTCGACGGATATGCAGGGTATGTCGAATACTGCCCGGAGAACTGCACAAATGACAGCGAAATGATCGGCGTTCTGGGCCATGTGGATGTTGTGCCGGCAGGCGATGGATGGAAGACGGAACCGTTCAAAGGTGTGATAGCTGACGGAAAGATAACCGGAAGAGGTGCTCTTGATGACAAAGGTCCGGTGATCGCCGCACTTTACGCGATGAAGGCGGTGAAAGATTCGGGAGCTGAGCTGAAGCGCCGGATAAGGCTCATCGTAGGCACTGACGAGGAGACCGGCAGCACAGATATGGAGCGCTACAAGAAAACTGAAGAACTGCCTGTATACGCATTTACTCCTGATGCGATGTTTCCTGTCGTGAATTCGGAGAAGAGCATGGTCGTGTTCATGATATCAAAGCGTTTTTCGGACAGTTCAGGCGCGGAAAAGTGTTCGCTTGTGAGTGCATCGGGAGGCCTTGCTGTCAATCAGGTACCGGATAAGGCTGAGATGATTTTGAAGTTCGGAGAAAAAACAGCTGCCATCAAAAACGCAGAGGGACGCGCGGCGCATGGGAGCACGCCGGAAGCAGGGATCAATGCGATAGACAGCCTGTTCAAAGAAGTCACTGCAGACAGCAGGTATGCGGAACTCCCGGCAGAGCTCAGGCAGTTCGTTGAGTTTTACAATGAATATATGAGCGGTGATACAAGAGGGATAAAGCTCGGTGCAGGATACAGCGATGAAAAGCTCGGAGATTCCACTTTTAATGCAGGAGTGCTCGAAGCGGATCATGAGCATATAGAAGTTCTCGTGGATTACAGATGCCCTGCGAATGAAGACTGTGAGCTATACCTTGAAAAGATCGCACAGGTGTGCCATGCAGAGAACATAGAGTTTGAGGTCATAAAGAAAAAGCGTGGGCTTTATTTTCCTGAGGATCATGTGCTCGTAAGGACGCTGACTGAGGTATACGAGGAGGAAACAGGGGAGAAGGCTTCACCGGTGAATATGGGCGGCGGTACCTATGCAAAGAGTCTGCCTGATACGGTAGCTTTCGGATCGATATTCCCGGGGCGCGAGGATACGATGCATCAGGCCAATGAATATATCGACATCAGGGATCTGATGGCCGGCAGCCGTATCTATGCAAAGGCTATGCTGAAGCTGGCAAATCTTTAAAGGCGGACCGGCTGCATTTTTTCAGTTTTTTAAGGTGTTCGTGTTTTTTCTGTTTTTTCGATATGGACATTTTGTTAAAAATATGTTAAAATACGGAAGTGTAAACGTATCGTTATGAGGTAAGATATGTATAGAGATACTACAGTTTATGTTGTTGGACACGGCAGGACCGGCAGTGACAATGCCATAACAAGCAATTTCAAGATTTTTTTCATAGGCTTTGTCATAGACCGCGAGAATGATGAGATCGTGGATCTTGAGTGTTCGGCAACGATAGATATAACGAAAAGATTCGTTTACGATCTTTTTATAGGAAAGAAATTTTCAGGGTACGATGAAAAACTGGTGGCAGATATCAGCAGCCGGTATTTCGGCTCATCTCAGAAGGCTATAGTGATAGCATACAAGGATGCCCTGAAGAAATACCATGAGATAAAAAATATATGAAAGCTTTATACCGAAACTGCTTTATTCAATACGCTGCAGCATAGATCATAACTGCTGTGGCTTCATGAGTGAAATCCAGTATGGGTCTGATTTGTGTCGGGCCTGTACTGTTTTTTTATTTCGGATCACATAAAAATTCAACAGGAGAGATCATATTATGAGAGAAAAACTGATAGCATATCTGCAGCGCGAAGGGGTAAGCGGCGCTTTTGCAGTGAAGGATCTGAGAACCGGAGAAACCTGTTCATACAACGAAGAGGAAGTCGTGGCATCAGCCAGCCTGATAAAAATGTTCATACTTATCAGGGCGTTCCAGAAAATAAAGGCCGCAGAGATGACGCTGGACGATCAGATAAAAGTCAGAGCAGAAGATGTGGTGAATTTCAGCGTACTGCTGTTTCTCGAACCGAGAGAGTACAGCCTGAGAGAGCTGCTGAAACTGATGATCGTGTACAGCGATAACACAGCTACGAATGTGCTGATAGACCTGTTCGGAATGGACGGGATCAACAGCACTATCAGAGATCTGGGATACAGTGATTCCATGCTGCAGCGAAAGATGATGGATTTCAAGGCTGCCGAAGAAGGACGCCAGAACTTTACATCTGTAAAAGAAATGCTGGGCCTTATGGAAAGGCTTTATGAGAACAGACTTCTGGGATCGCCTTACGACGGGCAGATGCTGGATATAATGAAGGGGCAGGCAGATGAGACGATGATGCGGCAGGAGCTGCCGGATGAGCTTGTGATAGCCCGCAAAAGCGGAGAACTTGATGC